>CALGHW010000070.1 GCA_937916075.1 uncultured Prevotella sp. | reverse complement strand
AGAAGAGTTCTTCAGAGTTTATTCTTAATTTTGCACTTGCTGGTTGACTCTATAGATTTGTAAACAACGAGGTTTCTTAGATAAAAACAACATAAAATTGTTGGTAGTGACAATTTTATGTTATATCTTTGCAGCGACTTTCGGTAAGCCAATGCAACCCCATCGGAAACACTCCCTTATGGACCGTTTGTTGTTGGCAGCCTACGCCGAGTAATGAGCTATACTTCTTCATACTACAAAGGAGATAGCATAGGGATTTATTCAGTGGAATCATGAAAGTCACTATTTTCGGGGAAGCGTTTATCATGCGCTTTGATCCTTGACGTTCTGAAATTCTCGCAAAATTTCTTCCAAGTCAGGACAAGGCAACGGTAGATGCTCATGGGTGATTTATAGATATTCTATAAGTCCGCTAACTTCTATCATATTATAAAATATGGTGGAATGATGTGGTGTATAGATAATATATATAAATTCATCGGCGTGGGTTTCTTGCTGTTGCTCGTTCAACTTGGAAGGGCAATGCGAGAAGCCTCAGGACGTGGGACGAGTAACGTGGTCGGATTCTCACGCTTTTTCGTTGATAGAGGAATCATCATCTTTACTTTAAACCGCCAACGCTTGAGAATCAATAGGCATCTTATTTTTTACATTATGAGTATTAGATTATTGTTTATCCTCAGCATTTGCATTGGAATGTTGACAAGTTGTGGCTCTTCAAAGAAAATGACCACAGGAACAGTTAACTCTGAAAAGAAAATCGAACAAGACGAATGTATCATTATGGCTGACGGCAATCCAAACAGAGCATGGGGTGAGGCCACTAATGGCCGATTGGCGTACGCGAAACAATATGCGGAAGGTCAGGCCAGAGCCGCTTTGGCCCGCAAGATAAGCAGCGCCATCACGACAGCCACCAATGAGAATGATCTTCAATATGACAAGGCATCCTATAACGGCACAGAAGGAGCCATAGTCTCTGACCAAGGTTCAAAAGCAGAAGGAAAGACCATGCAAATAGCTAAACTTGTGCTCAATAATGTTGTCGTCATGAAAACATCTGTTTATCAACGACCTAACGGACTCTTTCATGTCTATGTATGTGTAGAGCAACAAGACAGCCCACACGAACTTGCCAGCAAGATTAACGGCAAAGTGAAACAACAAGTTTCAGACGAAGACCGATTAAAAATGGACTATCAATTCAAGAAGTTCGAAGAGACTGTGGAAAAAGAACTTCAGAAGATGAATGACGAAAAATACAAACAGTAATTTTTTTAAGATAAGAATATGGGAAATGTGTATAGAGTAATCCTCTTCACCTTCATCTTATGCTCCTTTACACCTTGTCATGCCCAGTCTATAGAAGAAATCAAAAATGACCAACATTATCTATGGGGTGAAGGCACGGGGACAAGCACAGGTGAAGCAGAAAATGACGCATTGGCACAAATGAGCCGAAGAATCTCTGTTTCAATATACAATATGTCTTCCGAAGCAGACGAGAATGGAACGACCAAGCAGAAAGCAATACTTCAATCTGTAAGTTCGGCAAGATTCACGAATGTGCAGATGCGCATCGTCAGCGAAGAGCCCAATGCCAAGGTTTTCTGCTTCATGTTACGCAGTGAGGTAACAAAAATGTTTGAGAGACGTGAACGCCATATAAAAGATTTGGTAGAGACCGGCAAAATAGCAGAAAGCCGTATGCAGATAGACGAAGCGTTGCGGAACTACTATTGGGCTTTAGTACTTGCACAGTCTAATCCGAAACCTGTCGATATAGCATTTGACAATCGGATAGGCGCTGCCACATCCATGCTGAACCTGAAGATAAGGTCTATGTTGGCCATGATTCATGCGCAAGTAACAGAATTGGACGGAAAGAACGCATTTCTGTCATTTACCTATGATGATAAAAAGGTATCAACTTTACAATTCAAATACAATGATGGACAAAGTATCGTTGGTCCCGTCGTCGCACGCGACGGCTCTGGTGAGGCCAACCTGGTATCAATACCTGGGGACGGAAAGTTGAACATTTCGTATGAAATTCGCTTTCGTGAAGAGGTTGACCCTACAGACATGGACATTGCCGGCGCTTTCAATTCGGGCACATTACCTTTCATTGACTCTTCCGTTGCGGTACCTTTCAGGAAGAAAGACGGGAAATCCAAGAAAAGAGCTACCGGCAAACAGGCAGAAACAGATTTGCCTAACATGATTGCCGCTCAACCTTCCATAGAAAAGACTCCAATAACCACACAGGAGGCTAATTCTACGGAAGACCTATACAAGACTGTTCTTGATGTGGAAAAAGCCATTGCCTCAAAGAATCCGAAATCTGCTTACAGCCATTTTACTCCGGAAGGTTATCAGCTGTTTGCAACCCTTATGGAAAAGGGAGGCGATGTAAGCATATCCGGCAGGCCAGACTATAAATTCATCCTTGCCGATGGCTATATTATAGGTAAATCAACTCAGATCAAGAGGAGATTCCGCAATGGAAAGGTATTCATGGACAAACTCGTATACAGATTTGACCCTCACTCCAGAAAGATTGAGTCTGTGGCTTTTGCACTAACCCAACGCGCAGAGAACGATATCATGAATGCCGCCGCATCATGGCCGGAAGTGTCCCGGTGGGCCATTCTCAATTTCATGGAAGACTATCAAACTGCTTTTGCCCTCAAACGGCTTGACTATATCAGCAGCATTTTTTCTGATGACGCCCTCATCATAACAGGCACAGTACTGAAGAAGACGCCCCATCCGGAAAAAATGTTTGACAGCAACAAAGCCATCCATTTCGGAGGTCCTAAAGACATTGCCTACAGTAAATTCACGAAGCAGGAATATATCAACCGGCTAAAGAAGATTTTCGACTGCAGAGAATATGTACATCTGCTCTTTGAAGACAATGTGACAAAACTAATTGACCTACCCGCAATAGACGGCATCAACACGGGAGCGGCATTCGGCATTGAGATCAAGCAGCGTTACGAGTCAACCGGATATTCCGATGACGGATACTTGACCATGGTGTTTGACACACGTGGGAAACAGCCTGTCATACACGTACGTCTGTGGCAACCAGACAAGAACGGAATGATATCATTACAAGAATTTATATCACGATTTAAAAAATAATGAAATGAAGACAATACGTATTTTCTCGCTTTTATTTATTTTTACCATACAGATTGCCCTATTTGCACAAGACAAGGCACAGATGCAATTCGGCAATGATTTTCATATTGCCTCCGGAGGGTTGGGCAACCTTACAGAAATGTTTCTGGGCAATCAATGGAAATATGACGCGAATGGCGATTTGGCCGCCCTTGTGCGTATCAAAGTGACAGGTATGTCTACATCAGAAATGGCGAAGCTTGAGATAAAGGGGTCGGCCAATGCCGGATTTGGAAGAAAGCAATTTCTTGAAAAGGATCAACAATGGATTATCGCCATGTCTACAGGAAAAGGAATGTTTATTGAGATGACGCACCCCATTTATGGCACCAGTTCACGACTTTCCTTACCAGAATTAAAAGCTTCCAAAATATATGATGTCACCCTTATAAACAACCACACTGTAACCATCGTGGTACATTCATTGCCCAAGGGGGCTGATGTCTATCTCGACAACAATCATTGCGGCAAAACGCCTTGCAATATCCCAGGACAACGACTCGGCAAGCACCATCTAAAACTGCTTTTTGGAAATCAAGTCAAAGAGCAGATTATAGATGTGGAAGAAAAGCATACCCTATTCGACGATTTTGATTTCCGCAAGCGTCAGAAGTTAAACATCGTCAGCAATCCTACTGGGGCAGCAATATAGGGAAAGCGCCCATCAACGGCTACGAGGTACTAACAGGCCCTCACACCTTCAAAGCTGTGCTCAATGCGTCACAAGTGGATGAGCAAACCATTAATGTGATATCACAGTCGGTCATCGAACTGCAACCTGTAAAGAAAGGAAATGTTGAGATCTTCACAAAATACGCAGGTCGTCCTGTAAGTGCAGAACTTGTAGTCGACAATCAGAATAGCTATAACGAACAGAATAGCTATCGGATAAATCTTCCGTATGGATGGCATTCTCTTCGAGTTACCTATGGAAGCAAGTCAAAGGAGAAACGTATTCACATCAACAAGCCTGAGCTTAGTCATACCTTCAAGCTCAGTGCCAAGAATGATTTCGTATGGCCTTGGCAAAGAGAATACGACACGGCCCCACTCGGCTTTACCTTGTCTTATGTATACAAACAATTGGTTACTAAGGGCGAAAATGAAAGACTAAAAGAAAACGGAGTATGGGATGATGGCAAAGGAAAATCATTACATGGTATTCAAGCAGGTATCAATCTGCAGCCATGTTTTAAATTCGGTCTCGGATTATACACAGGATTGTTCTATGAATTCTATTACTCCAGTAACGATAACTATGACTATGACAAGTTTATGGAACATTGTGGGTACATACCCGTACACCTGTACTACCAGATACCTTTTGCCAAGAAAATCGCCTTGTCAACACATGGAGGCTTAGGATTCAGCTATGCCTTCTACGGTATGTACAAGCCTAAAGACGACACTTATGACAACATGACCGACTTTTACGGAAAGGACTATTATCCCAAGCGTTTCAATATGACGATGGATATCGGAGCCAGCCTCCGACTGGGACCAATACAATTAAACTTCCAATATTCCAAAGGCATCAACGATCATAAGTCATACAGCATTTTAGGCGATTACAAAACAACTCAAAACAAATACACAATAGGAATATCAACAGCTATAAGTGGAAACTGAACATGAAACAAAAGATTATACTTTTAACAGGCCTCGCCATCGTTGCCGCAAGCTTTACAGCTTGCAGCAACGACAATGATAGAATAAGCGAAGACTTAGTGACTCCCAACGTTACTGAACTTGGGATTCCTCATCCCTTCATGCGGATGGAAAGCTATGATATGGAAAAGCCCGATGAAAAAACCACCTACAACTATCAATATTCAAGCGACAACCAGGTCTACAGTTTTGAAGGAAACGGTTGGACGATGGTCATATATCCATTCAGCTTCAGCTTCAAGAACGGGACATCACTTGCCAATTTCAAAATCAATGAAAAAGGGTGTGCCACTTATTTCGAGTGCTTGAGGAAAGGGATTCTCTGTGAGGAATATCATATCACCTATGATGCTAACAACCGTCTTTCTTCCGTGAAAACAATCGACCATGTACTTTCTCATACTTTAGAAAAGCATTATATAAGAAAAGAAGACGGAAGAATAGACCGAATAGTGAGTTATGCTGACGGGAAAGCCGAAGCGCAAACCATATATACATACGGGACTCCTGCCACATCCAATAAAAGCGGCATCTTTCTGACAAGTGTCTCTTCATACGATTTTTTACCGGCCATGGGATTATTAGGCTGTCCGTCACCCTGTCTCCCCAAAGAATCCACATACTACACAGAATCTGCAAAGAATGAGGATATCGTGATGCACACCAAATATACCTATAAAACAATCAACACACTCATTTCCCAAATCATTGATGAAACAGAATGGAAAGACTTGAAATGGACCACAATTTACCAGTATACCTATAAAGGGTTGTATATACATGAATAGGAAATAATTTTTTTTGTGACGTATGAAAAAATATATCATTGCAATAACCGCATTACTGGCTTCACTCTCGTCTGTCAACATCTATGCACAAGAGTCGTTTGAAGAGTTTCGCAAGCGCAACAGCCAAGCCTTCGACGGGTTTAAGCAGTCTGAAGAAGCTAAATTTGAAGCCTTTCGAAAAAGGATCAATACGGAATATGCGAATATGGTGGAAAAGGCCTGGACTGAAATGAATGCCTTAAGAGCCATCCCAGCCCCTAAAGATGACAAGCCTGTCCCACCCAAAGTTTTTCCTGAAGAAGATATCAAGAAGCCCATCAAAAATGAGACAAAGCCCGTCAAGGATGTTATCCCGGTTGTTACGCCCACGCCACAACCCGAGCCAGTTGTTCCTATAAAAGAATCGCCCAAACCAGTAGAATGTTTTCATAAGTTCACTTTCTATAGGTTAAACTTGAAAATCAGGTTTTACGACAAGCAGCGAATCCATCTTCCATCGTGTCAAGAAAAAGACATTGCAAACACATGGAAAGAAATGAGCAATAGCGATATGGAAAACACGCTGAAAGACTGTCTGGACTTGCGTTCTGAATTGGGATACTGTGATTGGGCGTATCTGCAGATGTTGGATACAATAGCAAAGACTATATATCCCAAAGATTCCAATGAAGCGACTCTCTTTTTCGCTTATTTATATTGTCAGTCAGGATACAAGATGCGACTGGCTACCAATAAGAATAAATTATACCTGCTTTTTGCTACAAAACACAGCATCTATGATAAGATGTATTGGAATATAGATGGTGACAAATTCTATCCTTTAGACTGCAGCCTGTCAAGTCTCAATATCTGTGCGGCTTCATTCCCTGGCGAAAAACCTCTCTCCCTCTATATACCGCAAGCGCAGAATTTTGGAAAAGACCCTTCCTCTTCAAGGTTCTTTTCAAGGGACTTAATATCCAAGCGTTATCCGAATGTGACAGCAACAGTATGTATGTATACAAATCTTATTGATTTCTACAACACGTACCCCACTTCTTGTATCAACAATGACTTCGGTACGCGATGGGCCATGTATGCTAATACGCCGATGGACGAATGTGTGCAAATAAGCCTTTATCCAGACTTGATGTCTGCCATCAGCGGTTTGTCACAGAAAGAATCCGTAGAACGATTGCTCAATTTTGTGCAAACAGGATTCACTTATGAATATGACGATAAAGTTTGGGGGCACGACCGTGCCTTCTTTTCTGAAGAAACCCTTTACTATCCTTTTTGCGACTGCGAGGACCGTGCCATCCTTTTTTCACGTATCGTGCGTGACTTGCTGCATCTCAACGTCGTACTAATTTACTATCCTGGTCACCTCGCTTCTGCTGTGGAGTTTACAAGTGCCGTCAAGGGTGACAATATACAAGTTGGGGGCAGGCGATACGTGATTTGCGATCCCACCTATATTGGAGCGCCGGTAGGAACAACGATGCCGGATATGGACAACAGTAAAGCGACGGTTATCCTTTTGAACTGAAAAAGGCTGAATCAAGCATTCGTGTCGCTTGATTCAGCCTTGAATAAATTTCGGCTATCCTTTCCGGCCGAAGTCGGCGGGCACCTCACCCCATCTTTTAGTTTCCCATTTGATGATGGGCGACCTGTAAGTATGGGTGGCCAGCCAGCGTTCGGCCCGGGCGATGACCTCAAAGAGAGGGGCCGTCTGGGCGTTGCGCTCCAATTTGGTTTTACACTTGCCCTTGCTGACCCACAGGATGGCATTATAGCTGTCTGAATAAATGGTCTTCACGATGCCGCGCTGCTCCATCAGGGCCAAGGCATGGACGATGGCCAAGAACTCACCTATATTGTTAGTTCCGCGGACCGGACCATAATGGAACACCTCGGCCCCGGTGGTCAGGTCGATGCCCCGATACTCCATCGGGCCGGGATTGCCGCTACAAGCAGCGTCCACGGCCCAGGCGTCAGCCTGCACCTCGGGCGGCAAGGGCAACACAGTGTCATGCCGATAATCGGGCGGATTGACAGGAAGGTTGTTCTTCATGTCACGCCTTATTTCTTGATGACAATCTTATGAGTCTCCAGGATGCCGTCGGTCAGTTCGAGGCTCACCAGATAAACGCCAGGCTGACAGGCAGCCACATTCATCGTAGGCTGATTCTCCGTCTGCAAGATGAGCTTACCCTGCATATCGCGCAGCTCGGCCGACATGACACCAGGCTTGCCGCCAAACACGAGCATACTGCCCGTTTGCTTGACTGTCATCTCTGCCTTCACACTGGCCTTGACCTGCCGGATGGAATTCAGGGTGCCCTCGGTCAGTCCCTGGAAGAAGATGGACACCGGGATGTCACCCTGCTTCTCATTGAACACGGCGTCAGGCACAGAGATGCGCACCTTGTGCTCACCGGCCTTGACAGGACCGAGCGCCACAATGCGGTTGTCGATGACATCGCCCGGACACCAGTTGCTGAACGACTGCCACTGCTCGTCGGTCATGGCCGAGGTCTGGTAGATGCCATTGGGCTGGGTGTTATACTGGCGGAAGGGCTCGCAACTGCTTCGGCCAGGCTTGTAGACCAAGGCCAGACGGTCGTCCACGTAGACATAGTGCCAGCGACGGTTGTACTCCTCACCGCCACTGTTGGCTCCATGGTTGGAAGTGACGATGACCAGCTGGGCGTCGGCCACGTCGCGGGGCACGGTATAATGATAAGTCTTGGTGGTCTTGCCGATGGTGTCGGTGCCCAATGAGTCATAGTTGTCCAGGTTGCGCCCTATGTATTCGGGGTTCTTGATGACGATGGGCACCAATACGTCCTTGTCGGTTTGGGGCTGTGCCGGCTGGAGGGTTGAGAAGAAGAGAGAGCCAAGGAACACGTCGCTCCGGTTGGCGCATCCCCGAATCTGCTGCTGGGCGGCATAGGGCACGCCGAACAGTTCAAACTCCACCCATATGTCATACTGGCTGCGCAGCTGGCTGTCGTTGAGGATATAGCTCAGATAAGGAACGCTGTAGTGGTAAGGCACCTCGCGAGGCATTTTGTTTTTGTCCATGAAGGGGGTGATGAAGCGTCCTATCTCGATACGCTGCACGCTGTCGGGCACATACCGCTCCTGTCCTTTGGGTACGAAGGCCAAGTTGATATTGCCGATACGGTCATAGTTGTCGCAACAGGAGCGCACGCTGACGTCCATCTCCAGACTGTCACCGATTTGGCTGAGCTGCTCGTCGGTCATCTTGACGGCATAGAGCGACGTGCGATGACGAAGGATGCCGTCCTGAACCAAGCTGTCAGGATTTTTATCCAGCAAATAGCCGTCGTAGAATTTGGCCCTATTAAAAATTGTCATGGTGTTTCGTTCCTGAGCCATTGTCCCCTGGCCTGCAAGCAACAGGCCTGCAAGGGCCACCAGGCGTGTAAAAGTCTTTAATTTCATGATTTTACCTTAAAAATTAATATAATAACAATATGTCTTTATCCTTTGTGTTTGCATGATTCCGATGCATGCGAAAGCCATACCTGCCTGACTTTCAGCTTGAGAATACGATTTTGACCATGCAAAGTTAATGCAAATGAATGATATGGCAAAATGTATCAAGATTCATTTTGTACATTTCCATACACCCGCGTCCTCTTTCTGGCGCATCCATACAAAAAGCCGGGACAACGGGGACACGGCTCAGGAGCTTTCGACTGAAAGCCCCGGGAGTGGTCCCGGTTGCCCCGGCTGGGGAGATATGCAAGGGCGGCAACTATTACCGGCCTGTGACTATCTTGGCGGTCTTGCCGCTGGCTGTCTTCACGATATGCACACCGGAAGGCAAGGTGGACAGGTCTACCGTGGCCTTGCCGCCAACCAACTGCACGGAAGCCTCAACCACACCGTTCATGCCGTAGACTTGCGCTGTGGCAGCCGTGGCGTCTGTGATATCCAGCGTGGTGCCACTAACCGTGATGGCGGGAGCCTTGTCGGTATCGGTGATGGGCGAGCTGATGCCTGTCGGGTCGTCTGAGATGCATACCCATCCTATGTTTTCGATGATAGGGCTGGAAGCCGACACGGCGCAGTTTTCGGTATCCGTATTGTCCACCTTCAAGCGCAGGTAGCAACTGTTTTGGACGGCACGGAGACGAAGCAATGAGGTCACCTTGCGGTTCAGGGTTTGCTGCTGGGCGAAGCATATCGGATTGGTAACATCCTGTCCGTAATCCAACTGATAGGCCATGGCCGGATTGGTAAACTTCATCAAGGTGTCCTTCACCAGGATAGACTTGCCGGCCAGTGAGGTCTTTCCCTTCTCAATGGCTACATAGTTGGCCGTGATGCTTCCCATATTACCCGTGAGTGCTTTCTGTCGTTGCTGCACCATCTTGAAGCCTGTCGGTGTGACATCAAACGCGCGCACCGACGCAGGATAAGAGGCGGTGCTGCTTTGTGGAGTGACCAGCACCACTGGCGCCTCGGCAAATGGCTGGGCAAACGTCACATTGACGGTGTCACGACGAAGGCCCTTGCTGCCTGCCTCATAGTTCAGGGAGCCCAATTTGCCTGTACCCGACTTGACCACCAGATAGGCCGACTCCTCGGCCTTGGTCAGGGCTTTGGTACCATCGGCATTCCAAGGCACATACCTGAAGGCATAGTTGGTATAACGGCCGTCTGCCGGGGTGACAGAGGCCACACGCTCTACCGGCATCACCTTATCGTCGTTGAACGACGGGCTGCCGCATACCACCACGGGCAGGGTGGCAAAGGGATATTCAAAGAAGCAGTAGGTGTCCTCGGTCGACGAGGTTCTCACCATACCCCACTGCACGTCTTCCGTTCCTTCGCTGCCGGTGATCGTGTTGTTGACGATCTCGGAGAAGTGCTCATCGCCATTGAAGTCATAGGTGTGTATCCGATAATAATACACGGCCGGCACATTTATTATTTCCGTGTAAGTATAGCTGGCAGGGGTGGCGTCTTTGACGTCTACCGTGGCCAACCGCGTCCACTTACCTTTGTCACCGACGCGACATTCCACGAACATAGAATCACAGAACTCACCGTTCTGGTCGGTCCAATTCAGCGAAAGGAGCGAGGAACGGGGCACGAAGCTGCTGCTGAGGTTCTGGGGAGCATACATCTTGGGCGACTTCGGGACATAGTCGTAAGCCGAGTTGTAGGCCATCTTCTGGGGCAAGGCGGCATAATACTCACCTATAGGTGTCAGATAGCCCTTGTCCTTCAAAGACTCGTCGCCCGTGTTGATGGCATAACGGCAAGCCTGCACATTGTTATAGTAGGCATAACGCTCAATGTAGTCGGCATTGTTCAGATAGTCGAGCGTAGGAGCCATGTGCTGCTTCTGGATGGCATAGTTGGCGGCATTGCCTTCGGTGTTGGATCCGGGCCATTTGGTCCAGTTGGCGCCATAGTTCATCTCGGTAATCCAGATAGGCCGGCCGCCACACCGCTTGCTGATGTTCTTCAGCTGGCTCTCCCACGAGCCCTTGTCGCTATACCAGTAAGCATGTACGGCGATGAAGTCGCAACGCCAGCCACGGGCGTCGATAGAGTCGATAAACTCATACAGCCAACTGTAGTTGCCGGCTACGGCCGGCGAACCGAGACGGCGACCTGTGGCCATCATCTGGGGCCAGTTGGCCAAGACATTCTTCACGTCGATATCCTGCTCCTTGTCATCAGCCTTATTGTCAGGCTCGTTGTTGCCCAGGATATTGGCGCCACAGGTGTTGTTGCCCACATCGGAAATGCCCGGCCATCCCTCATGGTGATGCTGGGTGACATAATCGCGGTCGGTCCAGTCACGATGGTTGGAGGCATCCCAGTTGTAGCACCAAGAGGTGTTAAACAGGTTTTGGGTATCTGTGCTCCACAAGCCGGCCCATCCCTTCTTGCTGGCGTCAATCCACTTGCTGATGCGGATGAAAGACACCTTGTTGTTCAGCACCTTGGGCAGGAGTTTCACCTCCTTGTCTTCCTTGTCGGCGATAAAC
>CALGHW010000069.1 GCA_937916075.1 uncultured Prevotella sp. | reverse complement strand
ATCTCCCTGGGCGTGTCGTTTGTGCTCTTTGCCGGTATTCTGGCTGGGCATATCGGACTGACGGCCCCGACACCCATCCTCAACTTCCTGCAAGACTTCGGCTTGATACTGTTTGTCTTCATGATAGGTCTGCAGGTGGGGCCAGGCTTCTTTGAGAGTTTCCGCAAGGGCGGAGTGACGCTCAACCTGCTTTCCACGGGTATGGTGCTGCTCAACATCCTGGTGATGTTTGCCTGCTATTACCTCTTCTTCGACACGTCTAACCCGGTGAACCTCCCGATGATGGTGGGTACACTGTATGGAGCCGTGACCAACACCCCTGGTCTTGGCGCGGCCAACGAGGCTTTGGAGAGCGTGTTCCCGGCAGGGCAGGTGCCGCAGATAGCCTCCGGATATGCCTGTGCCTATCCGCTCGGTGTGCTCGGCATCATCGGCGCCACAATCGCCCTGCGCTTCATCTGCCGGGTGAGCATCTCTGACGAGGAAAAACAGTTGGAGGCCGAGGAGGCTGAAGACACCCACGTGAAGCCCCACAACCTCCACCTTGAGGTGACCAACTCCTACCTGGCCGGCCGCTCGCTGGCCCAGATTCATGACTTCTTGAATCGTGACTTTGTGTGTTCCCGACTGCTCCGCGACGGGCACGTCATCATCCCGAAGAGTGACACCACATTCGAGATGGGCGACCAGCTGTTTATCGTGTGTGCAGAGGCCGACTCCGAGCCTATCATAGCCTTTATCGGCCCGGAGGTGAAAGTGGCTTGGGAAGAGGTGGACAAGGAGCAGCCCATGGTGTCAAAGCGTGTGCTGGTCACTCGGTCTAACATCAACGGAAAGACACTCGGCGAGATGCACTTCTCTTCTGTATACGGCGTCAACGTGACCCGTGTCACCCGTCAGGGCATGGACCTCTTTGCCAGCAGCAACCTGGCTCTCCAGGTGGGCGACCGCGTGATGGTGGTAGGCCCGGAGGACCACGTGAACCGTGTGGCCGACGTGCTGGGCAACTCCATCAAACGCTTGGACGCTCCTAATATCGCCACCATCTTTATCGGCATCATTATTGGTATCGTTTTCGGCAGTCTGCCGATAGCCGTCCCGGGTATGCCCGTGCCGATGAAGCTCGGTATCGCCGGCGGACCGCTGATTATCGCCATCCTTATCGGACGTTATGGCTATAAGGTGCATCTCGTGACCTATACCACCACAAGTGCCAACATGATGCTCCGCGAGATTGGCCTGGTGCTCTTCCTGGCGAGCGTGGGTGTCAAGGCCGGCGCCGGATTCTGGGAGACGGTGGTTCAGGGTGACGGTCTGAAATATGTATACACTGGATTTATCATCACGGTGTTGCCTATCTTGATTATCGGAACGATAGCCCGGCTGAAGTTTAAGTTTAATTACTTCACCATCATGGGTATGATAGCCGGTACGTGTACCGACCCTCCAGCACTGGCCTATGCCAACCAGACTTGTAGCAAGGAGGCCCCGGCCATCAGCTACTCCACGGTATATCCTCTGAGTATGTTTCTTCGCATCTTCATGGCACAGCTGATTATTCTCCTGTTTTGTGGAGGCGTGTAAAAAAAACGATGAAGATATCTTGAGCACAGCGATACAGCAACTCCTGTCGCCGCTTGTCCCCGGAGGGGTGGGCGGTTGTGGCGGTGGGCCGCTGTGTCGCTGTGCTTTTTTTCTTGACCAGAAAACTTATATCATAAATACAATAACCTAAAAACCTAAAGACTAAAGATGAAGAAATTCAGATTTCTGTTGGGGGTGTTGCTGATGTGCTCAGGCGTCACGTTCGGCCAGATGGAGAAAAGCATCAAGCTGAACGAGGTGCAGACCAGCAACAGCGCCGGACTTCAGGACGAGTACGGACGGTGCGAGGCATGGCTGGAAATAGCCAATGTCTCTTACTCCACTTACAACATCCGTGGCATGTATCTCACCACAGACCGCTCTGTGCTTGACGCCAAGATGAGCGTTCCCGAACGTGTCAGGCGCATGAGTATCATTCCTAATGGCGACAGCCGCACCCAGATGAGCGCCCGCCAGCACCTCGTGTTTTACTGCAACAGTAATCCTGCCCAGGGAGCCTTGCATCTCTCGGTGAGGATAGACCCAGAGCACCCTACATGGATAGCCCTTTACAATGGCAATGGTGTAGACCTGGTAGACTCCGTGACTGTCCCTGTGATGGCCGACGGACAATCGTTTGCCCGTGTCAAAGACGGTGCCCGTGAGTGGCAGGTGAAACCGGCCGACGCCGTAACCCCCGGCATCAGCAACTATATTCAGGTGAGCGAGTCGAAGATAGCCAAGCTCAAGCGAGAGGACCCCCACGGATTCGGCATCACCATCCTCTCGATGGGTATTGTGTTCTTCTGTCTGGCCTTGCTGTTTGTCTTTTTCTACTTCTTTGGCTTGTTTATGCGCCATCGTTCTGCTGCCAAGAAGGTAGCCAATATCCAGCCTATCAAGGTGGGCGTGAAGACCGTGGAGAAGACCGTGGAGATTGGTCATGTGGCCAATAATATCCTGCAGGACGGTCTGAAGACCAAGGGGCGTGACAAGGAAATCTATATTGCCGTCATCTCGATGGCGCTCAAGCAATACCAGGAGGATGTGCACGACGTGGAGAGTGGCATCATCACCATCAAGCCCAAGCATACCGACTGGAACGGCGAATATATCCAGATGACCCAGTTTCATGAATAATCCGCAAGACAATCAATAACAAAACATAACCAACCTATCAAAAAAAAGAATTAACAATGAACAAGTATCAATATAAAGTGCAAGGCGTAGACTATGACGTAGAGATAGAAGAGGTAGTGGGCAATGTGGCCAAAGTAAGTGTCAATGGCATCCCCTTTGAAGTGGAGCTCAAGCAGCCCATCAATGCGGCTCATCATCCCCACCCAGTGCACCATGCTCCCGTCACACCTCCCAAGCCACATCCCGCTCCTGCTCCCCAGGCTTCCGCTCCACAACCGGCCGCGGCACCCGCAGTTGCAGGTGGAGGCAATCCGCTCAAGGCACCACTGCCCGGCACCATCACATCGGTCAATGTAAATGTGGGCGACACGGTAAATGTAGGCGACACGGTGGTTGTGCTTGAGGCCATGAAGATGCAGAACAATATCGAGGCTGAGGCTGCAGGTAAGGTAAAGGAGATTTTGGTCAAGCAAGGTGACTCTGTCATGGAGGGTGCCACGCTGGTAGTGATAGGATAAACAGAAAAAAGGTGAATCATGGGAATAACTGATTTTATCATAGAAAACTTCAATGAGTTTCTGACCTATACGGGCTTTGCCAATGCCACGGCAGGCAATCTCGTCATGATTGTGGTGGGAGCTATCCTGATATACCTCGCTATCAAGAAAGACTTTGAGCCGCTGTTGCTCATCCCCATCGGACTGGGCATCATCTTGGGCAACATCCCTTTCCGGGCCGACGCAGGCCTGGAGATAGGACTCTATGAGGACAATTCCGTGCTCAACATCTTTTATCAAGGAGTGCGGCAGGGATGGTATCCGCCACTCGTGTTCCTGGGCATTGGCGCCATGACCGACTTCTCGGCCTTGATAGCCAATCCGAAGTTGATGCTCATCGGTGCCGCGGCCCAGTTTGGTATTTTTGGCGCCTATATGGTGGCGTTGGCTTTGGGCTTTGAGCCCAACCAGGCCGCTGGCATAGCCATCATCGGTGGCGCCGACGGTCCTACAGCCATCTTCCTCTCGTCCAAACTGAGTCCCAACCTGATGGGTGCCATTGCGGTGTGTGCTTATTCGTATATGGCCTTGGTACCGCTGATTCAGCCGCCGTTGATGCGTCTGCTCACCACCAAGAAGGAGCGCGTTATCCGGATGAAGCCGGCTCGGCAGGTGAGCCAGACAGAACGTATACTGTTCCCCATCATCGGACTGTTGCTCACCACGTTTATCGTGCCCTCCGGTTTGCCATTGCTGGGTATGCTCTTCTTTGGAAACCTGTTGAAGGAGAGTGGCAAGACCACCCGCCTGGCCAAGACGGCCGGTGCCGCTTTGAATGATATTGTCGTGATGTTGCTTGGTTTGACAGTAGGCTGTTCCACCCAGGCCAGCGAGTTTCTGACGCTCAACACATTGTTTATCTTTATCATCGGCGCTTGCGCCTTTATCGTGGCCACGGCCAGCGGTGTCTTGTTTGTCAAGCTGATGAATCTCTTCTTGCCGGCCGCCAAGAAGCTCAATCCGCTGATAGGCAATGCCGGTGTGTCGGCCGTTCCTATGGCGGCCCGCATCAGTAATAACCTCGGTCTTGAGTATGACCGCCACAACTTCCTCCTCATGCATGCCATGGGCCCCAATGTGGCGGGTGTTATCGGTTCGGCTGTGGCTGCAGGTGCCCTGTTGGGATTCCTGTCATGATGAATAAGAAAGAATAGAGTGAAGTATGGAGGGTGAAGAAATCTGATGCAACAACCCTGTTGACGATGTTGCTGCAGAATTCTTCACTCTCCATGATAAAAAGAAAAACCATGCGTCCTCAAATAGCTGTTGTATATCCAAATACCTTGGCCCTTGTGGGAATGAAGACGATACTTCAGAATGTCATGCCGATGGTGGAAGTAGACACGTTTGGCTCTTTGGCCGAACTGGAGGCCAACCATCCGGAAAGCTATTTCCATTATTTCGTGGCTACTGCTGTCGTGTTGCGCAACCGTTCTTTCTTTCTCGACCGCCGCAACAAGACCATTGTGCTCACCGTGTCGGCAGATGCCGATGCCCAGTTGGGCGATTTTCATTGTCTTTGTGTCAATCAGCCCGAACATAGTCTTATCAAGTCGCTCTTGCAGTTGGAGCAGAGTGCCCATGCTCATGGGCGCAACCTTCCTCCCGTGCCCCCGTCCGAGCAGTCTCGTAACCTGTCCGACCGTGAGTTACAAGTGATGTCACTCATCGTTCAGGGCCATATCAACAAAGAGATAGCCGACATCCTCGGCATCGGTTTGTCTACCGTGGTAACCCACCGTAAGAATGTCATGGACAAGCTTGGCATGAAGAGCGTTTCGGCACTGACTATTTATGCCGTGATGCATGGATATGTGGATATCAATAAGATTTGAGTGACTTTTCTCTGATAGTATGATGACTTATCGTGCTTGGATTATCTGCGCTACAATCTGCTCATCGGCAAGGTTGTTGTCATGGAGCAAGTCGTCTACGTTATAACGGTCGTAGAGTGCTTTCTTCACACCGAAGCACAGCGTCTTCATGGCGGAAGGACCATAGAACCGGGCGATACGCTCACCGAATCCGCCGTCAACACAACCATCTTCGATGGTGGCCACTATCTGATGGTCGGCCTTGAGCGCTTCCAGCAATTGGTCGTCGGTACCCGACAAGTAGCGCGGGTTGATGAGGGTGGCGTCGATGCCATGGGCCTTCAAGGCATCGGCTACGCGGACACCTTTTTCAAAGAAGTCACCTGCGGCGATGATGGCCACATCCTTCCCCTTGCGTACAGTCTTGAAAGTGTTCAGCTGGCTGTAGTCCTCGTCAATCGTCTCGGCAGTATGCATCACGTTGCACTCAGGCACCCGGATAGCCACCGGATACTTGTCCTGACGGATGGCCCACCGCTCCATGGCAATCAGTTCCTCGTAAGAGGTGGGGGCCAGGTATACCAGGTTGGGAATATGGCTCAGCATGGGAATATCGAAGAAACAGATGTGTGTGAAGTCATTCATGCCGTAGACCGACGAGCCAATGACATTGATGACGGCCGGATTGCCGTTGACGCAGAGGTCCTGGGCCAGTTGGTCGTAAGTGCGCTGGAAGAAGGTGGCATAGGTGCTGAATACTGGTCGCATGCCCCCTTTGGCTAATCCGGAAGCCAGGGCCACGCCCTCCTCCTCGGCAATGCCTACATCGACAAACTGCTTGCCGGCCTCTTGGCGTTCTTTGGGGCCAAAGCCCACAGAAGCCGGCACACCGGCGGCGATGCATACCAGTTTGGGGTCGCGTTTGATTTCCTCCTGGAGCCATTTGCCCAATAGGGCGGGCATATACTCTCTGGCTGGTTGGGGTTTGAGCTGGCCTGTGGCAATGTCAAACGGCATGCTCCAATGCCATTGCTCCTTGTGCTCCACTGCGGGGGCGTAGCCATGTCCCTTCTCGGTGTGGATATGTACCACGACAGGATGATCCGTGTCTTTCACTTGTTCAAAAGCATGGGTCAGCGCCTGGATATTGTTGCCTTCCTCCACATAAAGATAGTCAAATCCCATGGCCCGGAAGAAGTTCAGCTCAGCTTTCCCTTGCGTCTGGCGAAGCAGGGCCAGATTTTTGTAGAGTCCGCCATGGTTTTCGGCGATGCTCATCTCATTGTCGTTGACCACGATGATGATGCCAGTACCCAGTTCGGCAGCCGTGTCAAGTCCTTCAAACGCCTCGCCGCCGCTCAGGCTTCCGTCGCCGATGAGTGCGATGATATGCTCGTGGGTGCCACGCAGGTCGCGGGCTTTCTGCAGGCCGGTGGCCAAGGCGATGGAGGTTGAGGTGTGCCCAATCTCAAACTGGTCATATACGGGCGATTCCAGAGGGCTGCTATAGCCTGAGATATCGTTGATGCGGCTGGTCTCGGTAAATCCGAAGGCACGTCCGGTGAGCATCTTGTAGGGATACGACTGGTGGGACACGTCGAACACCACCTTGTCCTCCGGCATGTTAAACACCCGGCACAGGGCTATTGTGGCTTCGGTCACACCCA
>CALGHW010000068.1 GCA_937916075.1 uncultured Prevotella sp. | reverse complement strand
CCTTGCCGTCTACATAGTAGTCTTGTTCCACCGGACACCAGTTGTCGGGATTAACCAGCCGGAGCGTGTCGGTCGTGTGGTCGGCATACTCTGCCACAATCAGGGCATTGTCTATCCGGCACTGCATATGGTTGGTACTGCCCACCAAGAGCAGACTGGCACAAGCCGCCTTGCCTTTCAACGGGATGGTCACACTGTCGGGATAGTTGTCCCACAGGGAAGTGTAAACCACATTGTGCCCTTCGGCCGGTGTGGCAAAAGGAACTCCGGCTACGGTAAACACGCCCTTCTCTATCCTGGAGCGGAAGCAAGAGTCGTTGATGGTGGGGGTATACTGCGGATGGCACCACTCGCCCACTCCCTGCACCGGCATCTGGAGCGTGGTGTAAGGCGGACGGGGCGAGAGATACTGGTTGTTGAAGATGTCGGTCACATTGGCATTGTAGCACTTTGACAGGTCTACCTTGTCCATTTTCCGTCCCTCCATCACGGGGTCACCCAGTCCGAAAGCCATGGCATCCGCAGAAGGAGCAACAGCCGGTTCGGCCGGTTCTACTGCCAAGGCCGGAGTGTCTATCGTGAGAGTCTGTTGCCGTTCGTCGGTCCCCGCCACGTCGCGATACAGACCGTTGCCGAGGTTGACGCGGAGCACTATCTGGAGCGGCCGACTGAAGTTTTGCGTGATGTCATACACCTGCCGTCCGCCGACGCGTCGGTACCGGTAAGTCATATAGGGTGTGGTGACCGAGGCGCTGTCCCATGCGGCGGGGAAGCCCGGGCGCACCACACAGCGGCCGTTAAGTGCGTCGGGAACAATGCCGAAGAGGCCCTGCAACAGGGTACGGGCCGAAATGCCGATGACATCACCGAAGTCACGGTAGCACTCACCACGGGCCGCGTCATAATAACTGAGCTGGCCGAAGTTGGCCGGACTGCTGCCCAGATACATCTGGTCCATCAGGTTGGCCTTTATCAGCCGGAAGGCTGCCTCACTGCGGCCCGCCTCAAAATAGGCAAGGGCCGTGTGCATCACCTCGGCTGGGGCCACATTATTGATACTCCAGGAATAAGGAAGCCAGTTGGTGGTGGACACCGTCGATCCGTAATCCTTGCCGCCGGCCACGACGGGAATGTGTGGGATGTCGCGGTCCACGTAGCGGGTGGCCTGATAAAACTGTTGCGGACTGCCGGCCCCACAGTCTATCGGGGTATAGACAGACCAGAGGGCGGCACTCTCATGCTTGCGCCGCAGGCCCATGAGGTCCTGATATTCGGCCCAGTGGCCCTGACCTGACAGCCACAGCCGCTGGTTCATCGCCTGGAGAATACGGTCGGCCTCTGCCCGATAAGGGGCCGACGGCTCACCGATGAGGTCGGCTATACGTGCGGCCAGGAGATTGCCCCGATAGTTATAGGCCGACGAGTGGGTCACGGCTCCACCACTATAATAGAGGGCGTCACTGGCCCAAATACAACAATAGCCATCATACAGCCCGTCATTGTCGGGATCGAAGTTGCGTTTCTCCCAGGCCAGGTGGCTTTTCAGCACAGGCCACATCTTGCGCATATAGGCTGTATCGGCGTCATAGCAGAAGTGCCACAACAGCTCGTCGATATAATTGAGGTTCATGTCATAATGATGCATATTGTTGTTCTTTCCGGGATAGCGGCAAATGTATCCGTTGCTGTACATCTGTGTGCCCCAGCGCTTGTCGGCGCGGGCCATGTGCATCTTGACGTCCTGTGTGGGATGAGGGATGGTGGGCGGCACTTGAGTCACCTGGCTCTTGGCGTAAGCGTCAAAGTGGGACACGGCCCGGTCGTTCCATCCAAGCACATCGCCCAGATAGCCAGCCCGCCAACCGGCCAGCGGTATGCGCCATCCAATGCAGCCGTGCAGCCAGGTCTGCCCGTCCCAATCACCGTCGGCCGCCATTACCAAGGCTCCGCCCAATGTGTTGATATAGGGGTCGGGAGTAGTAAAGACGATACGGCTGGCCAAGACACGGTTGCGCTCCACGGTATGGTCAAAGCGAGCGGCGGCATCCTTGAGGTCCACGATGTCGGAGAGTTGCATGGAGAAATAGGTGGTGGCCTGGGCCATCCATATCTTCGTCTTCAGGCTGGTCTCGCCATCGGCCGGCTCAAAGCATCCTGGCTTGTCGGCACCGATGTCACCGTTGCGCGACAGCCGCCGCACGGCGATGTCACACACCCGGGCTTCTATCCGCACCGGGGTCTTGAAGCCCCGGATGTCAAACCGCCAGATGGCTCCCTCCATGTCATCGGGAGCCACTACGGTGACGGCCATCTTTGCTTCATTTCCCCATCGCTTGTCAGTCAGCTCATAAGCACGTATGCCGTCGGCATACCCCGCCTTACAATAGTCGGTCTGGTCGAGCTGTATAGACTGGCCGTCGGCGGTGTGAACGAGGAAGCGGATGTTACGGTGGTGCCCTTTCTTGAACACGGCAAAGACAGGCCTGTCGGATGTCTCGACCCTGAAGTCGGTGTAGCCCCCATACAGGGCGCGGGTGTAGCGGTTGGTGCCATTGACACAGACGAAGCTGCGTCCTTCAGGAGTGTAATTCAGTGTGCGGACATGGCCGTCGGTATCCGCCTTGTAACTCTTTAAGCCCAGCACTTGCGCCTGAACTGCCTGGCCACAAAAGGCCATGGCTATCAGAGAGAACACCGTTTGTCGGAATAGTTTCATATGATTTGTTTTTAGTCTTGATTGTAATATGGATGCAAAAATAGGTATTTTTCCTGGATATGGCAAACATTTGCCGCAAGAAACCCAAAAACGGGTTGTCGTCACGACAACCCGTTTCTAAAAACAAACTACTTAAAAACTAATCTACTAAAACAAATCAAAAAATATCTTTTTCTTGTCTATTGTCTTTTTCTGTCGTGCCTGTCATAACCAGTCCCAACGGACATTCTCTACGAAAGCACGTTGCAAAGGTAGAAAATAATAACATATCTTCAAAACATTTTTATCAGAAAAAATATCAAAAAACACAATAAAAATAAAAAAAGCGGAGACCGACACCCGTCAGTCTCCGCTTCTTGTTATCTATGGTTTACATTTTTACATCATGCCACCCATTCCCTGGGCACCACCCATCGGCATAGCGGGCTTCTCCTCAGGTTTGTCAACGATGAGGCACTCCGTGGTGAGGAACATGCCAGCGATAGAGGCGGCATTCTCCAAAGCCACGCGTGAAACCTTGGCTGGGTCGATGACACCTGCGGCACGCAGGTCCTCATACACGTCCTTGCGGGCATTGTATC
>CALGHW010000067.1 GCA_937916075.1 uncultured Prevotella sp. | reverse complement strand
TTGCCCATCTTCGGGAAATGATAAATCAAGCCGGGGCCCACTGAGGCCGCCTCAGAGATGCGGTAAGGCACAAGGCTCGTACCGTCCTTCACGGGCTGAGAGTCATAATAATTGAAATGCTGGAAAATGCCAAACTCTGTCTGCATATCCCTTCCGACCGATACGGGAGTACCCCAAAGGCGGCCCAAGAGATGCACACCTGTGATGAGTGGCTGGTTGCTGCTCAAGCCGAATGTGAGGTCGGCCGTGAAGTAGTCATAGGGCTTGTTCTCGGTCTCATTAAACGGGTCACCATACACCAGGCTGAAATTGACATAAGGATTGGCCTCTCCCCTGAAGAGGGCATTGTTGTCAGCCAGGTAGCGCGAGCCGGCCGATACGGCAAACTTGACAGGCAAACGGTCATTGTCGTGATAGGAATAATAGTCGTGACGCACCTTCCACGCATCACCACGGAGGATACGGTTGAGCGCGCGGACAGGACAAATCACCGCTCCGGCAAACTCCCGCAGAAAGCGGGGAAACCCATACTTGCGGTCATCATACACGAGATCGGACAGACGATGGGTCACCTCGCCGATACACACTCCACCAAAGGTGGTGGCCATAAGGTCATTGATGGCTGGCGGCTCTATCTCGCAAGTCAGCTCCCACATCAGCGAGCCACAGAAGGAATAGGGCACCGATTGCCAGAAATTAAGCCCGTTGCTGCGGGCGGCATTGAAGTATAAACCACCATGGTAGGGATGGGCAAAGAGGTTGGTAGAAAACTGGTCGTTGTCCCACACAAAGCCATGCTGTATGTTGTGCTTGACGCTCTTCCATGAAATCTGCGCAAAGTCGGCATTGAGCGCGAAGCGGTCGAAAAGCTGCACGCCCACATTGATGCCAAAGGCTTCCACAGCGGCCTTCCAAGGATGGGGCTTCTGGTTGGCCGGATTGTCGTAAGCATAGACGGAGGGGGAGGACACTGCCAACGCCAGGTCACACTCAGGCCGGGCTGTATCGCCATCGACCACCTGGACCAAATAGGCCGACGCCAGACTGTCGATTTCCGAACGGCAGACCTCGACAGAGGCCTGTGCGGCAGAATCGGGCAAAGTCGCGGACAAGCCCGCAGAGGGGGCCGCAACCAGGAATAACAGGGTGTATAGAATATTTTTCATACGGATAGTGTTCGTGAGTGTTTATCGCTTGGCCCGTGCCAGGCGGAATGTCAGTCCTACCTCGCCCAACAACCGGTTACGGTAGCGGTGGCCGTCAGAATAGTAGCGTGTGTCACCATAGCCCGCTGAGGCAAAGGCACCCATATAGCGGCCCAACTGGCAGTCAAGATTCATATGAAGCTGGAGGGAGAAGAGCCGCTGAGGCTTGTCGGCTGAGTGTTCCTCAAAGGTCTCCACATGGTAGTAGCCCACATCGCCACTGACACTCCACCGAGGCGAGAGGGAGAAATACTGGCCAAGCCGGTAAAACAAGGCTCCGGAGAAGTGCTTGTCAAGCCCCATGAAATGGGTGCCCACACCGATGATGCTGTAGGTGCTCCTGTTGCGGAAACGAAGAGCCACATTGGTCTTGGTGGAGCTACCGCCATAGACCATCAAATCGACGCGTGTCTTGGGATTGACGTTGACTAAGCCTATCTTGTGGGCCACGGCGTCACGGCTGTAATTGATGATGCCTACCTGGACGCCACGGGGATGGCTCACGCAGACATTGATCAGCCCTATCTGCGAACCGCTCAGCGTGTCGGCATAATTGTACATGGCGGCCTGGAGGCCACGCATGGAGGAGGAGCAGACATTGACCACACCCGCTATCTGCACACCGCGCTTCACGCCCATCGATATATTGGTGATGCCGCTCAACTGGACCCCACGGAATGGGGAAGTCGAGGCATTGGTAAGCCCGGCCAACTGAAGGCCATTGCCGCTACGGGCGATATTGGACACGCCGGCAATCTGGATGCCACGCATGAAACCATCGACGGCTGTGGCCACACCGGCTATAGCCACGCCATAAGACAGGCCACGGCTCACGGCCGAAAAACCTCCGATGTTGACACCGCGCATCTCCCTGCGCGCAACGCTGGTAAACAGGCTCAACTGTGCGCCTCGCAGGGTGTCTACATTGCCAAACAGGGCGAGGTTGGACTGGCTGTAAAGTTGGTTGTCGGATGTGTGGTGGTTGATACCCACTCCGATGTTTTTCTGGGCAAGGGCCGGACAAAAGCCGGTCATGAGGGTTAATGCCGTGAGCAGAATCTTGTTGACATCCATGATATGATGATTTGGGTTTCTGTTGCAAATTTAGTGCAAATGGGTGAGATATGAAGTGATTCCATCTATTTTATTTTTTCCGCCACTTGCCCCTCGCCTTGAAAAAGGAACGGGCAACCAACGGAAATCCTGACAACCAAAGCCAGCAAAGCTCTTGCCTACATTGGCTGAAAAAGATTATGAGGGAGCAAAAATAAGAAAAATATTACAATCGGCAAGTATAAAAATAGCCAAAAGAAGAAAAATGACAACAGTTATACTATTTAAAAAGAATAAAAGAACACTATATACTACATTTAAAAATAAAAAGTATCGTCTTTTTTTCCTAATTTTGCACTCGAAACAAACATGATGATTACAAAATGGAGAATAATAAGACAATCAAGAAGATTAATATGGAACTGCTGGAAGGGAGCGGCAAGGCCAGTTATGCTGATGGAGACATCATTGTCTTTGATAATGTGCGCGACGACCACATCCACAATCTCGTCCAACTGGATATCGTCATGATGTGCTACTGCGCCAAAGGACGCATTCAATTGACCATCAACGACAAGGAGTATACCGCCACAGCCGGTGATTTCATCATCTGTCCACCCAACACCATCCTGGACAAAATCATGATTAGCCCCGACTATGACTGTAGATTTATCGGATTGTCGCACAGTGCCATCCAGCGTTCGCTCCATGTGAGCAAGAACATGTGGAACATGATTCTCTACATCGCCAAGAATCCCGTCATCCATCTCTCTGAAGAGCGCCGACCGCTGGTACACCAGTATTACGAGTTGTTGTCACTCAAACTGGGGCAGACGCAACACCCTTATTATAAGGAAGTGATGCAGTCGCTGTTTCAGTCTATCTTTTACGAGCTGTGCTCCATCATCCAACCCCACATCACCGAAACGACCATGGAGACCGGACTGAAACAGGGCACCCTACTCTTCAAGCGCTTCCTGAAACTGTTGTCACAAAGTGACGGACGTGAACGCTCGGTAAGCAGGTTTGCCGACGAGCTGTGTGTCACGCCCAAATACCTGTCTACCGTCACCAAGATTGCCAGCGGAAAGACGGCTCTGCAATGGATTCATGAGCACGTCACAGAAACCATCAGCCGACAATTACGCTACTCAGACAAGAGCATCAAGGAGATTGCCGACGAACTGAACTTTCCCAACCTCTCATTCTTCGGCAAGTTTGTGCGCATGCATCTGGGAATGTCGCCCACTGAATACCGTAAGAAAATAGAGAAAGAGGAGCTATAAGTAGGTGTTCCATTAATTTTGAATACCTACTTATCTACTTAAAGGAATAAAAAAAGAGTATCTGAAGGAAACACCTTCAGATACTCTTTTTTCATTCTATCATTTCTTTTATGCAATTTCAATCTTGCGGGCCGTCTTGTCTTCAGCCTTTACCACTTTAGGCAAGTCAACGGTGAGCACACCGTCATTCACCTTGGCGCCAATCTTGTCCTTATCCACATCATCGGGCAACAAGAGCGTCTGCTCAAACTTGCTGTAAGAGAACTCACGGCGCAGATAGTGCTCTTTCTTGTTCTCATCCTTCTTGTCGTTCTTGCTCTCCATCTTGATATGGAGATTGCCGTCGTTATCCACATTCACCTCAAAGTCATCCTTCTTCAGTCCAGGAGCAGCAAGCTCTACGGTATAGTTCTTGTCTGTCTCTTTCACATTGATGGCAGGTGCGGTGGCACTGGCCTTCGACATAAAGTCGGTATCAAAGAAATCGTTAAACACTTCAGGCATCCACAAATTTCTATTGTTCATTACTGGTAACATATCAAATCCTCCAATTCTTTTTGTTCTTTGTTTATCCTTTTCGGTTCTGTCACCCCACCCTTTCAGGCCTCAGGGTTTCATCGCCTTGCCGCTCGCTTTCGCTTGCGGCTTTCACATGGTCTTTTGCAAGAGCTGTGCCAAACGATATGGGATGTCAAAATGTCTAAGTATTTGACAATTAGGCAGTAATATTTAAAATATTTAAGCTTCCGCAGCCTTTTTCCTCCTTTCTATCAACAGGAGATGTCATTTCACGATGTCCTTCAACTGGGCAGCAATTTGCCCCATACCCTTGACTGTAGGATGACCGTTGCGCTTGTCGATATCCTTCAGCAGGATGTAACGTACACCATAATGCGCGCATATCTCCTCCATAGACGAGGTTATCTCGGCCGACAGTACATCGTTGATGACCACATAGAGGTCAACATTGGGATAGCGCTCTTGTAAGTGGGCCAGCAGATAGGCCATAGCCGGACGGAAGGCATAAAGGTCGGCCGGTTGCCAATTGCCATATTGGAAGTCACCAATGGGGGAATGGGCCCAGGTGTCATTGGTTCCGCCAAAGACGACGATGATGTCCGGACAGCCTAAGCGGTTAAGCCGGGTACAGAAGGAGCGGTCGGAATAGTCTTCCTTACGATACCCTGTGTTGCAGATTGTCGCTCCCGAATAGGAGTTGTTGACACAGAGGCGCAATCCGTTCTCACGGGCCAGCTGATGCCACCAGGTCTCTGTTACCTGGCGCACGTCAGTATGCTTGAGATGCTCCTTGCCGTACCACACCAAGTTGGTGTCGGGGGTCATATAGTCTGTGAAAGTACTGTAGGAATCTCCTAATACAGACAAGGCCTTGTGCCCTTGGCCCATGACAGGGCACAAATTGGTAATCAATGCCAATACAATCAAAAGAATATTTTTTATAGCCATCTTTATTTGTGGTTCAACCATGTTTTAACTACTTCTTCTGTCAAGCCCGTAGCTGCAGTTATCGTTGCCATATTTGCACCAATAGCCACCAACCGTTTTACAGTCTCTGTCTTTTCATTCTCTATACCTTCCGCACGACCTTCCGCACGACCTTCCGCACGACCTTCCGCACGACCTTCCGCACGACCTTCTTCCAAACCATCCTGTCTGGCACCTTCCAGCACAGACAGCGTGTCACGGTACTTTCTCAGTCCTTCATCATATTTCATGCGCTCACGCTTCGAGAGCGAAGCCACATCGGCAATTTGTTCCAGCCGCTGGAATACGGCACTCTTGGCCGCCCAAGGAAGTCTTGTCAATGTCTCCATATTCTTCAACAGATAAATCCATTTTTCAAATTCGTTATCACATTCATCTGCATCCTTTTCAAACATAGGTAGTTGCATGAATGTCATGCGCACCTTGTCGGAGAAAGGCTTCTTACTTTCCCGGTCCATCAGGACCACATCTGTACGGAACTTCTTGTCGAAGTCCATCGGACAGAAGTTGAGAAACGCCACGAGATACACGGCGTCGATGTCGTAGCACCATGACGATCCCCGTTCTCCCTGTCGGGCAATGGCCTCGGACACATAGTAGACGCTACGGTTCTTAAAATAGGGCTGTGACTTGTTCTGCATCTCCACGATGATTTTCTTTCCCGTGTCTGTCTCACAGTATATGTCATAGATAAGCGAACGGTCGTCCTCAAACAGGGCGGGCTGTTCCTTGTCCAGAAAAGTGAGTTTGAGGATGTGCTCCTCGCCGGCCAACAGATTGTTGAGGAAATCAAGCAGCAAGGGCTTGGATATGTCCTGTCCGAATATCCGCTTGAAGCCGACATCCGTAAACGGGTTGATGAATTTTGCCATAGGCGTTTCTTTTTTGAATAGCTAATGCCGGATGGTGTGACTTGTTGATGTTGGCAAAGTTAATGAAAACTGTTGAATCACACAACATTCACCGCATACAAAATAAGAAAAACGACGAAAAAAGGCATGCCTGTAGACCTCACGTCTCGGCATGCCCTTGGGGAAGAGAGAGT
>CALGHW010000066.1 GCA_937916075.1 uncultured Prevotella sp. | reverse complement strand
CGTGAAGATTTGGGGTGGCCAGAAGTGCATCGCCGGCAACATCATCGTTCGTCAGCGTGGTACAAAGCACAATCCCGGTGCTAACGTTGGTATCGGCAAGGACGATACTCTCTATGCACTGGTAGACGGTGTGGTTAACTTCAAGAAGGGCCGCCGCGACAAGAGCGTTGTATCTGTCATACCAGAAGCAGAAGCCTAACACATTAAATTAAAACATAATTTATTCCAAACAAACACAAGCCCCCGCTTCTCACCTTCCGTGAGAAGCGGGGTTCTTGCATTTATGCGCCCCTGCCGGTTAACACTGATTATATCTGCAAGTTTATTTTTTAGGTTATTGTGATGCGAATTTCTCTTTTTTATATTACCTTTGCAGCATCATTTGAATTATCATTAACAAAAAGTATATATTATGCTTACACTTAAACTCATTACTGAGGAAACCGACCGCGTTATCCGCGGTTTGGAGAAAAAACACTTTAACGGAGCCCGTGAGGCCATCGAGAAAGTGCTCGACATTGACCGTCAGCGTCGCGAGACACAACAGAAGCTCGACAAGACCAAGCAGGAAGCCAAGAAAATGGCCACCGAAATCGGAGGTCTGATGAAACAAGGCAAGAAAGAAGAAGCCGAAGAAATCAAGAGCAAGGTAGCCGCCCTGAAGCAGACCGACAAAGAGCTGCAAGAGGTGATGGAGAAGGCCGAGAAAGACCTGCACGACCTGCTCTGCACCATACCCAACATCCCTAACGACGACGTGCCCGAAGGCAAAGATGCCTCAGATAATGTGGTAGTAAAAGAAGGTGGCCCTATGCCCAACCTCGGTGAGGACGCCTTGTGCCACTGGGACCTCTGCAAGAAATTCAACCTGATAGATTTCGATCTGGGCGTAAAGGTCACCGGCGCCGGATTCCCCTTCTATATCGGCAAGATGGCCCGCCTGCAGCGCGCCCTGGAGGCCTTCTTCCTGGAAGAAGCCCGCAAGAGCGGATACCTGGAAGTGCAACCCCCATACGTGGTCAACGAGGCCTCTGGCTACGGCACCGGACAGCTGCCCGACAAAGAGGCACAGATGTACCAGTGCCAGCTTGACAACCTTTATCTCATCCCGACAGCCGAGGTACCTGTGACCAACATCTTCCGCGACGAGATTCTCGACGAGAAAGACCTGCCTATCAAGCGTTGCGCCTACTCCGCCTGCTTCCGTCGTGAAGCTGGCTCTTACGGCAAGGACGTGCGCGGACTGAACCGCCTGCACCAATTTGACAAGGTGGAAATCGTGCGTATCGACAAGCCTGAGCACTCTTACGACAGCCTCAACGAGATGCTCGACCATGTGGAAGGACTGCTGAAGAAGCTGGAGTTGCCTTACCATATCCTTCGTCTCTGCGGCGGCGACATGAGCTTCACCTCTGCCATCTGCTACGACTTCGAGGTTTGGAGCGGTGCCCAGAAGCGCTGGCTGGAGGTATCGTCTGTATCCAACTTCGAGAGCTATCAGGCCAACCGCCTGAAATGCCGTTTCCGTCGTGCCGACAACAAGAAGATTGAGCTCTGCCACACGCTGAACGGATCGGCCCTGGCCTTGCCCCGCATCGTGGCCGCCATCTTGGAGAACAACCAGACACCTGAGGGAATCCGCGTTCCGAAGTGCCTCGTGCCCTACTGTGGCTTCGAGATGCTCGACGACAAGAATTTCTAATGTCTCAGCAAAAATGAATTAACCCTTTTAGACCGACCTAAACGGAAGCGGAATTACACAGAGCCGCCATGCTGACTTGTCAGCATGGCTCTGAGTGACTCCGCTTCTTTCATTTTCCGCCCGATGGACACCTCTCTGCACCAAACAGAGAGAAAGAGGAAGCTCCGTGTCTGTCAACACCAAGCCTATTCCACAAACAAGCAGATGTCCGAATTTGGTTTCGAACACCTCGCTTACAAACTAAAAAGAATGAAAGGACCTACCCGATGAATAAAATCATACGCAAAGAGCAGTTTTCCGAGAAGGTGTTTCTCTTTGAAATCGAAGCACCGCTGATAGCCCAAAGCCGCAAAGCCGGTAATTTCATCATCGTTCGAACCGGACAGAAGGGCGAGCGCATACCGCTCACCATCGCCGATGCCGACACAGCCCGAGGCACCATCACCATCGTGGTACAAAAAGTAGGACTGTCGTCAGCCAAACTGTGCGACCTGCAGGTGGGCGACAGCATCACCGACGTTGTGGGCCCGCTGGGCACCCCACCCATATCGAGCGTTTTGGCACGGTAATTTGTGCCGGAGGCGGTGTGGGCATCGCCCCGATGCTGCCCATCGTCAAAGCATTGAAAGCCGCCGGCAACCGCGTGCTGACAGTCCTTGCCGGACGCTCCAAAGACCTGATTATCCTGGAAGACGAGGTAAGGCGACACAGCGACGAGGTCCTTGTCATGACCGACGACGGGTCGTATGGCGAAAAAGGCGTGGTGACGGCCGG
>CALGHW010000065.1 GCA_937916075.1 uncultured Prevotella sp. | reverse complement strand
CAAGGGACTTACGGGCTGGCAGGTTGTGGAGTAGCATCACTTCATCATGTACAATATAGTGGGTGCGGTGTCTCGCACCATCAAGAAGAGAAACCGGCAGTCATCAAGATAGCCGTGACGCAGTGATGCGGCAAGTTAGAACTGACGAAAAAGACTGTTTTTGTGTAAAAAGATACACAAAAACAGTCGCAGATATGTTTTTTTTCTTTATCTTTGCACCGTGACCCGCTCCGATTGTGCGTGACACGGTGCCGGGACACGAGAAGGCAAAGAAACGAAAACCTAACAGAATAAACATTTTTTTAACCCCTAAAAATACGATGATGATGACGAAGTATTGTAAAAGTATGGCAATGCTAATTGCCGCCGTGATGATTGTGTTGCTGTCTTCCTGCAGCAGCAAGCCCAAGTATGAAAGTATGATTCCAGACGACAGCGCCGTGCTGATACGTCTTGACGTCAAGCAGATGGCCGAGCAGTGCAACTTCGAGAAGAGCGATGTGAAGGACAAGATGCTCAAGGCCGTGGATGGCGAGGGCAAGTCGGCCGAGGCCAAGAAGGTGCTGAAGAAGGTGATAGAGGACCCCGCCGAGCTGGGTGTAGACCTTCGGGTGCCGGTGCTGGCCTGTGTGTCGTCCAAGGGCGACGGCAGCACCACCGTGTTTGCCGAGATGCACGATGCCGATAAGCTCACCCAGTTTATCAATGCCGCCGGTACCCAGGGCAGCGTGAAGACCCACGAGGGCTTGTCGTTCCTGTATGACAATGGCGTGCTGCTGGCCTATAATGACAATGTGCTCTGCATCACCACCCAGAACGACAGCGAGGAGCGCGCCGTCAAGGCCGCCCACAAACTGCTCGGTGGAGAAGAGGCCTCTACCATCAGCCAGAGCGATGACGTGGACCGCTTGCTCTCGTCAGACGGTATCGCCACTTTCTTGATACGCGGAGAGCTTTATGAGATGCCCGAGCTCAAGAGCGAGCTGGCCAAGACACCTATGCCCAAAGGCCTTAACCTGAAAGATATGTCAGTGTTATGTGACATCCAGTCGAAGAAGGGATCCGTGGTCTGCACGGTTGACCTGCTGACCAAGAGCGACGCCTGGAAGGCTTATATCGACCAGAGCGACAAGCTGTTGCAGCCCATCACCGACGACCTGTTGCAGTATGCCTCGAAGAAGGGTATGGCCATGATGGCCAATATCGACGGTAAGGCATGGGTGAGCAATGTCAAGGACAATCCTTCGTTCAAGGCACTTGTGGGCGAGGAGGCCGGTATGGCCGAGCGGGTGGCAATGGCCGAGAAGCTGATGTCTACCGTCAACGGCAATATGGTTGTCTGCATCAACAAGCTCGACATGGCCAACAATGACATCCAGGCCGGATGTTATGTCAAGACCACCGACTCCTCGATTGCCGACATGGCGCAGCCGCTGCTGGGCACCGTGGCCAAGGTGGGCTATAAAGACAACACCTCTTATATCGCAATGACCCAGGCCGCCGATCCGTTGCAGGCCGTGGCCGAGCCTTTCAGCAAGGGCGACGTGAAGGGCAAGTTCTACTTCTATCTCGACTTCAGCCTCTTCAAAGGACTGGCATCCATGGCCCGGACGGGTGTTCAGGCGATGGCGCTGAAGGGCGTGACCGACACGTTCAGCAATATGGAAATCGTATACTTGGGCGGTGGCAAGACCGAGATGACGCTCAACCTGTGCCAGGCCGACAAGTATCCGCTTGAGTCCCTCATGGAGGCTGTCAGTGCCAATCTCAACTAATGTGACTCTCTGAACCATGCGCCGCGACAATCTTGTCTACCGTCTGCTCTACCGCCACATCAGCCGCTGGCAGATGTTAGGTTTTGCGTTGGCCAATCTCTGTGGCATGACCATCATTGTGGCTGCCATCCAGTTTGCCACCGACGTGATACCCATGTTTACGGGCAGCGACAGCTTTATGCGCCCGGGCCAGATTGTCGTCACCAAGCAAGTGGGCGCGCTCAGCACCCTGATGGGGGCGTTGCCGGCCTTCTCGGATGCGGAAATCAAAGACCTTCAGGAACAGCCCTTCACCCGTGGTGTGGGGCTGTTCCTTCCCTCCCAATACCGTGTGTATGCCACAGTGGGCAGCAAGCAGATGGGCATGGAGTTCTCCACGGAGATGTTTTTCGAGTCGTTGCCCGACGACTTCATCGATGTGGACCTCAGCCAGTGGCACGTGTCGGCCACGGCCGACACTATCCCCATTATCCTGCCACGCAACTATCTCAATCTCTACAATTTCGGCTATGCCGCCAGTCAGGGGCTTCCGGCCATTTCCGAGAGTTTGGTCAAGCAGGTGGGTATCCGCCTGTTGCTGGTGGGCCATGGTGTCACGCGGCAGTGTCAGGGCAAGGTGGTGGCCTTCTCCAAGAGCATCAACACCATCTTGGTGCCCCAGAACTTCATGGAGGCGGCCAACCGCCAACTGGCTCCCGGCCGCAGCCCTCAGCCTTCGCGCATCGTTATTGCCGCTGATAATGCCGCCGACGATGCCCTGGCCGACTATCTGGACCGTCATGGCTATGACACGGAGGGCACCGACATTGACTCCGCCAAGACGGCCAGTTTCCTCCGGCTCACCACGACCGTGGTCATCGCCGTGGGACTTGTTATCTGTGTGCTGTCGTTCTATGTACTTCTGCTCAGCATCTTTCTTCTTTTGCAGAAGCATACCGCCATTATTGACAACCTGTTGCTCATCGGCTATTCGCCCGGCGGCGTGGCCCGTCCGTTTCATGTGCTGGCCTTCACGCTCAACACATTTGTGCTGGTGGCCTCCGTGTGGCTGTCTGTCGTGCTCCGCGGGATATACCTGCCCCGGTTGGGGCTGCTCTATCCCCAGTTTAGTCCCTCCCACCATCTGCCGGCTGTGGTCACGGCCATGGCTCTCTATGGCTTGATGTGTGTGCTCAACCACGTGGCCATACGCCGCAAGGTGCTCGGGATATGGACTATCCACGAGTCGTGACAGGGGGCTTCTCTCTCCCCTGCCCCTTCCTCCCTTCTCAAAAAGTCTGTTGGGATGTCTGGATGTTGACATTTGTATGGGGAAGCAGATAAAAAGGACTCTTTTTGTTACTTTATATTAAAAAATAGTGATTGATAGTCGTTAATTTGTGTTACATAGCTTAATTTTGTATATTTGTAGCCTTATTCAGTGAATTTTTAACAACAGAGTTACAAACCAACAAACAAAGTGAAGCTTATGAAGAAGAATTTACTATTCTTATTTGCCGTTCTGCTCTCCTTATTGCCTCAGGCGATGCTCGCCGACACATGGACTTTTGAGTGGAACGCTTCGAAAAAGGACGGTGGACAAGGATTCTACAATTTCGGTACCGGTGCGGTGGACAAGGATGTCTACACCGCCGAGCTCAACGGCCTGCAGTGGAATATTTCGGCCGAGGGTACCCATGTATATGCCTATACAAGTACGATGGGGCAGTATATCGGCAAGGCCAGCGAACCGCCTACAAGTGTCAAACTGTGGACCGAGAGTCTGGCCGGCAACGTGAAGGCTGTCCGCGTGACGGCCCGAGTCCAGAAGGACACCTATGAGGGCAATATGTCGGTGACGGTCAATGGCAAGAGCTATCTGCATGGCGAGGCCACGACAGCCGCACTGACCGGTACGTTGGCTGAATATGAGTTTAAGGTCAGCGAGGCCGAAGCCCAGGAGGGCAAGGTGGAGATAGACCTCCAGCAGACCAGCGACAGCAAGGGACCGCTCTATATCAAGAAGATAGAGATAGACTATGAGAAAGTGGCATCGAGCGTGTTGCCCCCTGTATTCACCCCGGCTGCCGGCACCTACGACGAGGCACAGACCGTGACCATCCAGTCGGAAGCTGCGACCAACGTGGTGCGCACCATCTATTACACCACCGACGGGAGCAATCCTAAGTTGGAGGGCGGCACCCGTCAGGTATATACCGCTCCCATCGACGTGACCGCCACCACCACCTTCAAGGCCGTGGTCTTGGAGGGCGACGAATACAGCGACGTGGTGGTGGCCAAGTATGTCATCCGCAAAGACCCCCAGCTCAGCTTCTACAAGCAGAACATCACCCTGACCTCGGGCGACGAGGGTTATGCCGACCTGCTCAATCCCAACAAGCTGTCGCCCATTACCTACAAGTCGTCCCAGTGGGACGTGTGCTCGGTGGACGACAAGGGCCTGCTGGCCACCTCGTATGTTACTTATACCCAGACTGTCATCATCACGGCCTCGTTTGCCGGCAACGACGAGTATAAGCCCGGCGAGGCCAAGATGTTTGTCACGGTGGAGGCCAAGCAGCCCCTGAAGACGCCTGTGGTGACCCCCATGGGCGGCACCTTCGACGCACCGGTCGACGTGACCGTGTCTACCGACGACGAGAATGCGGTCACCATCTGGTATTCCACCACAGCCAAGGACTCCACTGAGTTTGACGAGGACTATACCAAGAGCACCGTTGTGGAAGGCAAGACAGTCACCTTCACTGTCAACAAGACCTGCACGCTGTATGTCATGACCCGTGGCTACAACCAGAACAGCAAGGTGGTGACAGCCCAGTTTACCATCAACGAGCCCCTGAAGGCCGACTTCACCACCGACAAGGCCCTCACGGCCTATTATGACCAGGAGTTTGACTCGGCAGAAGGCATGGCCGACTGGACCGTGGGTACGGGATGGAAGCTGGCCAACAAGAATTTTAAGGCCATCAAGGCTGATGACGTGGCATCTGTCGCCATCACTTATGATGCTGGCAGTGGCAATTCACTGTTGGTGAGCCCCGAACTGACCGTCGAGGAAGGCAGTAGCGTGGAGTTCTATGCCTACTTCCAGGCTCCTTACCTCATTTTTGGCAAGTGGACCTTCGACATTACTGACACCGAACAGGGACAAAGCACGACCTTGCTCAACGCTTTCGACTGGGCACAGGACAACGCTTATACAGGTCCCAACTGGAACAAGTTCAGCTTCGACCTCTCTGCCTATGCCGGCAAGAAGGTGAAGTTCACGTTTAATTATCCATTCGGTGGCGAAGACCTCGCCATCGACGGCTTTCGCCTGGTCAAGGCCAATCCCGGAGCCACCGAGACCATCCGCATTTTCGAGGGCGAGAGCATCGAGTTCAAGAGTTTGGCCACGGGCGACCCCGAGTCGATAGCATGGTCGTTCCCGGGCGGTGACCCCGAGACATCGGCCGAACCCAATCCTGTCGTGAAGTATCCTGCCGCTGGCACCTACGATGTGACCCTCTCCGTGAAGCGCGGCGAGGAGACCGACAAGCTGGAGCGCAAGGGACTTGTCGTGGTATCACAGAAAGCCCCGACGGCCCTCATCGGTCTGCCCGAGGAAGGTTATGAGTCACCCTGGGTGGGCGTGTTTGTGCCCACAGGCGTGCCTGTCACCTTCCGCGACCTCTCCACCGGCAATCCCACAGAGTGGAACTGGGTGTTCCAGTATGCCGACCAGGAGACGAGCACCGAGCAGAACCCCACCGTCACCTTCGTCAAGAAGGGCACCGTCAGCGTAGGTCTCACGGCCAAGAACGCCGCCGGACAGAGCAATGACATCCTCCAGTATGCCATCCAGGCCGGTGGCGCCCAGTATGTATGGAACATCAGCACCGAGGAGAACAAAAACTTAGAGAAGGTATCGCTCGGATGGTATGGCAACTATGCCGGAACCAACTGGCTCGGCATCGACAAGTTTGCCGAGAAATACAAGGCTCCCTTGGCCGACGCCACTCTCGACAGCATCGCAGTATACTTCGCCTCTGTCACGGCCGTAAACCCCGAGACCGAAATCCAGCTCACGGTCAACAGTGTGGCGGACAACGGTGAGCCGGGCGACGTGCTGGGCTCAGCCTCGGTGAAGGCCTCCGACCTGAAGTACAGTGACACCGACTATCTCGCCACACAGTTCCGTCTGGACAAGACCGTCAACCTGAAGAAGGGCGAGCCGTTCTTTGTCGTGGTTGGTCCGTTCCCCAACGGTTCAATGGAAGAGGCTCCCTATACCTCAGACGATATCGCCATCTTCTGTCTGCGTCGTGGCGAGGGAAAGAAGAGCACGGCATGGCAGTATCTGGAAGACCAGGACGACCAGGGACAGGGTCTCGGCACCTACCGCTGGTTTGAGAACACCGACGACCCCACCTCCATCGCCATCGCCCCCTGTGTGGCTTATGCCGAATCCCCCGTCACCTCCATTCGTAAGGTCGGGGAGAGAGCCGGTGTACAGCCTGCCGTCATGGCCATATTCACCCTCAGCGGACAGCAAGTGGACACACCCCGTCAGGGAGGCGTTTATATCGTGAAGTATGCCGACGGCACCTGCCGCAAGACGGTATGGAAGCGATAGAAAACACAACAAAACAAGGCCAATAGGTAAAAAGCGGGACGGAAATTTGGCAGTTCAGATAAAAAGCCTTACCTTTGCACCCAATAATGAAGTATTGGACCATGGTGTAATGGTAACACTACAGGTTTTGGTTCTGTCATTATGGGTTCGAATCCCGTTGGTCCAACTTCAATAAAAATGACCGCGCTTCTTATGGAGTGCGGTCATTTTTTTGTTGTGACTTCTTTGTGGGTTCACCCTTTTTCTTTACCTTTGCAGAAGATAGGCTGCACTCGGCAATTTGAAAGCAATGATGATGACATTCCGTTTGCCCAGTCTTTATAATAACATGAAAAAACCTGAAGCATGAAAACCAATTATGAAATACGCTATGCGGCCCATCCCGACGATGCCCGTCAGTATGATACCGCGCGTCTGCGCCGCGACTTCTTGATAGACCGTGTGTTTGCCCCCGACGAGGTAAACATGGTATACTCTCTCTACGACCGTATGATTGTCGGCGGGGCCATGCCGGTAGACGAGGCCTTGCCGCTGGAGGCCATCGACCCCCTGAAAGCCCCCCACTTCACCACCCGCCGCGAGATAGGCATCTTCAATGTCGGCGAGGGCGAGGGCCGTGTCACCGTGGGCGACGAGGTCTTCACACTCGGCTTCAAGGAAGCCCTGTATGTAGGTCGGGGTGACCGCGACGTGACCTTTGAGAGCGTGGACAAATCCCGTCCCGCCAAATTCTACTTCAACAGCACCACCGCCCATACTGCCTATCCCTGCCGGAAGGTGACCAAGGCCGATGCCTTAGTGGCCCACATGGGCAGTCTGGAGATGAGCAACGAGCGCGACATCAACAAGATGCTTGTCTCCCAGGTGCTCCCCACCTGCCAGTTGCAGATGGGCATGACCGAGCTGGCTCCCGGCAGTGTGTGGAACACCATGCCCGCCCATGTCCACAGCCGCCGCATGGAAGCCTACTTCTATTTTGAGGTGCCCCAGGGACAAGCCGTGTGCCACCTGATGGGCCAGCCCCAGGAGACCCGCCATATCTGGATGCAGGGCGACCAGGCCGTGCTGTCGCCCGAGTGGAGCATCCACAGTGCCGCCGCCACCCACAACTATACTTTCATTTGGGGCATGGGCGGAGAAAACCTTGACTATGGCGACCAGGACTTCTTTGAGATAACGGAACTAAGGTAACTAAACTCAAAAAACATACAATGGATACATTTTCTAAAAGATTTTCACTGGAGGGCAAGGTAGCCCTCGTGACAGGTGCCGCTTACGGCATCGGCTTTGCCATCGCCGAGGCATACGCCATGGCCGGCGCCAAGATTGCTTTCAACTGTCGTTCACAGCACCACATGGACCAGGCTCTGGCCGACTATAAGGCCAAGGGCATAGAGGCCAAGGGTTACATCTGCGACGTGACCAAGGAGGACGAGGTGAAGAAGATGGTGGCCGACATCGAGAAGGAGTTGGGCACGATAGACATCCTGGTCAACAATGCCGGTATCATCAAGCGTATCCCCATGACAGAGATGTCGGTGGAGGAGTTCCGCCAGGTGATTGACATCGACCTCAACGCCCCGTTCATCATGTCGAAGGCCGTGTTGCCGGGCATGATCAAGAAGGGTCACGGAAAGATTATCAACATCTGCTCAATGATGAGCGAGCTGGGTCGTGAGACTGTGTCAGCCTATGCGGCTGCCAAGGGTGGTCTGAAGATGCTCACCCGCAACATCTGCTCTGAGTTTGGCGAGCACAACATCCAGTGCAACGGTATTGGCCCGGGCTATATCGCCACACCCCAGACAGCTCCGCTCCGTGAGCGTCAGGCCGATGGCAGCCGTCATCCCTTCGACAGCTTCATTATCTCGAAGACTCCAGCTGCCCGTTGGGGCACTCCCGAGGACCTCATGGGGCCCGCCGTGTTCCTGGCTTCCGACGCTTCCGACTTCGTCAATGGCCATGTGCTCTATGTAGACGGAGGTATTTTGGCCTACATCGGCAAGCAGCCTAAGTAAGCCGCTGGCGAGTCAGACAAACAAAAAAACATCGAGAAGGCGCAAAAGTGTCGCCTCCTCGATGTTTTTTTTTGTCTCTTATGGGGGCATCTGCAAAAGTGTGTGGAATAACTCATTTTTGCTTGTTGGCGGAGTTTTGGGTTTAAATAGGTCGAACCTTCTTATCAAACCACCCCCTACCCCTCCTTTGAAAAAGGAGGGGACGCAAGGGTTTCTTTCCATCCTCCAAGGCATCATTACCATCCCCCAAGGGCTTCTTTTCATGATGGTGCGGTGAGACACAGCACCCACAATTCTGGGCGTGATAAAGCGATGCACTGTAATGATATTTATTTACATTTATTTTTGCCGGTTAAAGTCAAGTTGCCTGATTACGAAGAGAAACCTGCCAAGTTTCTCCTAGGAATCAGGCAACTTTCTCATTTTAGCCGTTTCAAGGGCTTCGAAGGATGCATTGAACGGATATGAAATATCTTTATATTTTGCGTTTTTATTTCCAATTGTATAGTTTGAAATAATCTCCGGCGTCCCCTCCTTTCTCAAAGGAGGGGCAGGGGTGGTTTGACAAAAAGGTTCGACCTATTTCAGCGTATCGCCAACAAGTAAATGACGCTAAAAAGCGGAAATGAGTATCTTTAGGCATGCCATTTTCACATATTTTTTGTAGGTTGTTTCCTATTTTTTGCTTTCTTTAGGCGTTATTTTAATAATAAAATATTATTTTTGCAACGTATTCCTTAACTGAAAGCCCTCAAGGGTGGAAGAGAGGGAGACATTTATATATATAAAGGCGTAACTGTACGCTTTGGTTTTGACGGTAGAAGAACTTCGCAAACTCATCGACAAGTCAAGGACAAAGCAACGGAAACGCCTCATGGGGTGTATTATATACATACTTCTCCTATTGACTATTTATGGCATTGTCATTAGTGGTCATAAAGGAGGGATTATATATTCACATCTACGTGGGGCTTTCAGCGTTGCTCGTTTCGACTTGTCGGGCAATGCGAAGGCCTTTCTATCGTGGAACGAGTAACAGGAACGGCTCCACGTTCTTTATTTATATAAATCAAGCCATTAAACTTTAAAAAACGCATCTTTGGAGTCTTGGTGCTAAGAACTTACAACTATGAAAAAAAGTATTTTATTTTTAGTGATGGTCGTCGTAATGATGTCGACACTCTCTTTCTCGCTTGTATCTTGTAGCAGTGATGATGACGGAGATGGAGGTATTTATGGTACGTATGCAACAAAAACAGAGTATGTTGACGGACATGATTTCCGCTTTATGGTAGTAATAACAAAAAATGCTTTCACCTACTATAAATCTTCCGCTACGCCTAACTCTAAATATTGGGGAACTGGTGCGTTTGAAGTTCCTGGTGCCAATGGCTGGTATGTAGAAAAAGGAAGTGCTAGTACCCATTCGTATATAACAGATGGTAATCGTATTGTATTAGACAATGGTAGCTTATATTCCGTTGGAAATGGTCAACTTGTACATGATGGCACTGTTTATTATAAATTCAAATAACCAGAAGTATGAAACAGAATAAGAGTATAAGTATTTTTATAGCATTACTATTTTTGGCTGTAACTATCACAGCTTGTAGCAGTAGTAGCAATGATGACGATACTCCTACCGATAGAAGTGAAATACAACTTAATATATGGATAGAAAAAGAGAATAGTTCACAATATAATTACAAGGAGTATAATTCACAAATGAAGATGGAGATAATTCATATGTTGGAATTTACCTTCAATGATAATTGTTGTACTAATTCTTATGAGTCAGTTCACTTTGACAATAATAGTCTACGTGATACATATTTAGTCAACGCTTCTGATTATCATAGCGGCAATACGGGATATGCTATTCGTGATTTGCCTCTCTTCAAAAATCATACGAAGGAAGAAGTAAAAGCCGCACTAACTAAAGGTGACTATACTGGTAATACATTGGTATCAACATCCAAGCCTGATACTCCTAAGTATACAGTAGACCAACTTTATGGCCTATGGGTATGCGTCAAGAGTGTAGGTAAATATACTGTTGATAATTTTACAATGACAGATGTGTTTACTTATGAAGAGGGAGATACTCGTGAAATGTATGAGTTTAGTGAAGATGGTACAATTCGTATATGGCATGCAAAGTCTACACAGGAAGCTTCAGAATCCTATACTTATGAATTTAAAGAATATTCTGCAACCGACTATGGAATATATGTAAAAAATGGAAATAAAAAGAAATGGTATAGAAGTATAGATAATTTGTCTAGCGATCGATTGGTGTTGTACGATAGTAACTACCTTCATTATACATTAGGTTATACTCTAACATTTGTAAGAGTAAAATGAGCCTAAAGAATGCCAAAACGTAACCTGTCAAACGCAAGTAGGAGCGTGTGTCATAAATCTGACCCTCTGCGCCCTGAAAGGGCATTTTGCACCTAATCCTATAGTAACACCATTGGTTACTATTCAAAAATGAAGTCGCCCCAAAAGGACAAAAACATTAAAAATAAGATGCTTTTGCCCTTTCTGGGCGACTTTGTTTTTATGCGACATTATCCCATATGTTTTAGTAGGTGCCCCTCTTCAGAACGTACAGTGGAGTCTTGCTGGGACTATTCGTAGGTCTTCACGTCGAGTGTGCCGTTGAGGGCACCGAGCGCATTGAAGGCCAACGCTCCCATCTCGTCTTCTCCGGGACATACCGTGACGGGAGCCAGATAGTCCACCTGCCGCCGGATGGCGGCGGTGCAATAGTCGCTGTAGGCGATGCCCCCAGTGAGGATGATGGCGTCCGCCTTGCCCTCCAAGGCCACATACATGGCCCCTATCTGCTTGGCGATGGTATAGAGCATGGCCTCGAGCACCTCGTGGAAAGGCTCCTCGCCCGCCTCGGCCTTCTGGGCCACGGTAATCATGTCGTTGAGGCCCAGGTGGGCTATGAGTCCGCCCCGTCCGGCCAGCATTTTCATCACTTGCTTCTTGCTGTACCGCCCGCTGAAACAGAGGTCTACCAGCGAGCAGCAGGGCAGCGTGCCAGCCCGTTCGGGCGAGAAGGGACCCTCACCGTTGAGGGCGTTGTTCACGTCGATGACCTTTCCCCGTCGGTGGGCCCCCACGGAGATACCCCCTCCGAGATGGGCCACCACGAGGTTGAGGTCCTCATAGCGTCGGCCTATTGACGTGGCATAGCGCCGGGCCACGGCCTTTTGGTTGAGGGCGTGGAAGATGGAGCGCCGCTCCAGGCCCGGCAGTCCCGACAGCCGGGCACGTGGCAGCAGCTCGTCGACCACCACGGGGTCGGCGATATAAGCCGGACAGTGGCAGCGGTGGGCTATCTCGTCGGCTATCAGCGCCCCAAGGTTGCAGGCATGGTCCATCTCGGCATGTACCAAGTCGTGCTTCATCCGCTCGTTGACGGCATACACGCCGCCGGGGATGGGCTTGAGCAGTCCGCCCCGGGCTATCACGGCGTCAAAGCAGACCGGGATGGCGTCGGCCTGGAGCCGGTCGAGGACAAAGCGCCGGCGGTAGTCCAGCTGGTCGGCGGCATGGTCGAAGGCGGCCAGCTCGGCCATGGGATGATGGGCTCCGCCCTGCCAGACTGGGTGCAGGTCGTGATAGACGGCCAGTTTGGTGGAGGTGGAGCCGGGATTGATGACTAATATCTTCTTCATGACAGTTGTTGCTTCTGGTTTAGAAATGGGTTTAAGAGTGAGGCCCATGCGTTTGCTTGCCCGTTCAGCTCATCACGCAGGCCATGACCAGGCTGTAGTATTTGCTCTCGCCGCTGTCGGCCCTGGAGGCCACGACGGCGGGCGCTGTCGTTCCGCAGAGCATGCCGGCCGTGGTGGCGTGGGCGAAGAGCGAGAGGGCCTTGTAGAAAGTGTTGCCGGCCTCGATGTCGGGAAAGACGAGCACGTCGGCCTGTCCCACCACGGGCGAGGTGATGCCCTTCAGGCTGCCGCTCTCGGCGTCGAGTGCCGTCTTGACATCCATCGGTCCGCCGAGACATACCGGGCCATAGGCCCCGGCGGCGGCCCTTCGTTTGAGTTCCTCATAAGCCAAGGTGACGGGAAACCGCTCGCTCACCTTCTCTGTGCAGTGGGTCAGGGCCACCTTGGGACAGGCTGCACCCAGCCGCCGGGCCGTGGCCACGGTGTAGCGCACGATGGCGTCAAGCTGGTCGATGTCGGGCTGAGGGATGACGGCTGCGTCAGAGAAAACCAGCATCCCGTCGCGGGAGGGTATGCTGGCTACGGCCACATGACTCATCACCTGTCCGGGCTGGAGCAGTCCCCACTCCTTGTTGAGCACGGCGCGCAACAGGTTGTCGGTATTGATGGTGCCCTTCATGAGCACGTCGGCCTCCCCTTCCCTCACGGCTGTGACGGCCCGTCGGGCCGCCTCGTCGGGCGTGTCGGCATGAATGCAGGTGATGCGGTCGGGGTGGTTGTGGGCGATGGCCTCAATGGCGGGCAGCGTCTGTCCGCCGCTGACCAGGAGGAAGTCGGCCGTGGCGTCGGCCAGGGCTTGCTCGATGACATATTGTGTGTGGGTGTCGGCCGGACACACCAAGGCCACCCGTTTGCGGTGTGGCGCCTGTTGGAGTTGTGCGACGACCGAGTTGAAATCAGCAGTGTGTTTATCTTTAGTCATGGTTTCAAGGATTGATAGTGTATGAATTAGGTTGCACAAAAGTAATACAAATGTGCGAAAAACCACAGGCCGCCGCCTGTTTTTTATCCTTAAATCCGTGAAATCTACTTGTTCTTGTGGAAATATTGCACAATGAGCGGTTTGCTGACGATGGTGATGACCGCCAAGAAGATGAGGGCGGCGCCGATGACGATGCGCACGGTGAGCTGTTCACCGAACACACCCACTCCGATGAAGAGGGCCGTGACAGGTTCCAAGGCCCCGATGATGGCGCTGTAGGTGGGCCCGATGTTCTTGATGGCCACGTTAATGAAGAGGATGGGGATGACCGTGGGCACGAGGGCCACGCCGATAACGTTGGTGAGACATTCGGCCGAGAGTTGCAGCGGACAGAGTTGGGTGCCCAGTCCGGTGCAGACAAAGAAGGTGAGTGCTCCGGCGGAGAGCACCCAGAAAGTCATGCGTCCCGAGGGCACCCCGCGCAGCACGGAGTGGTCCACGCCCACGATGTAGACCGCATAGCAGAGTGATGAGGCGATGACCAGCAGCAGTCCGGTGGTGCTGAGCGAGGTGTTGCCGTCGCCCTGGTAGAGCAGTCCGATGCCCGTCAGGGCCACGGCGATGCATCCGTAAGTAATCCAGGAGGCCCGCTCATGGAAGAACACGGCCATGATGACGGCCACGAGGATGGGATAGACGAAGAGGATGGAGCAGGCGATGCCGGCGTCCATATAGAGAAAGCTCTGGTAGAGTGTCTGCGACGACATGGCGAATACCACGCCGGCCAGCAGTAGCGGGAGTGCTGCCTTGCGGGGTATGACAAGGCTCTTGCCGCTCAGGGTGATGAACAGGCCCAACATGGCCGCCGCCAGGGCAAAGCGGTAGAAGAGGATGGTCTCCACGTCGATGCCGAGGTGGAGCAGGTGGAGCGAGAAGAGGGGGTTGGTGCCATAGGTGATGGCGGCCAGGATGCCACAGGCGAAGCCTTTCGTTGTATTGTTCATTTTTTTGTTTTTCTTTTGTGGTGCAAAGGTAGTGCAAATGAGTGAAAAGACAAAAATGAATCCCATTCATTTTTTCTTTTCCGAGTGCCGCCTACTTTATTCAAAGGTAGTGCAAATGAGTGAAAAGACAAAAATGAATCCCATTCATTTTTTTTCTTTTCCGAGTGCCGCCTACTTTATTCAAAGGTAATGCAAATGAGCTTTTAAATTCTCCAAATATATAAAGTGCTTGAGTGTGAGACCAAGCAGATACAACGCTTTTACATATGTTGGCGTCTATCTTAGTAACGTTGGCAGACAAAAAAGCGGACGACCTCTTCGTGGAAGAAGGCCGTCCGCATATCTTGGCTAAATATAACAGACTTGTGGAGACCGCTTAGTTCAGCGCGTCGGCCAGCTCAGCGCCAGCCTTGAACTTAGCCACCTTCTTGGCGGCAATCTGTATCTTCTCCTTTGAGTGGGGATTGATACCCTCACGGGCGGGGCGCTCATTGACGCTGAATGTGCCGAAGCCAACGAGAGCTATCTTGTCACCTGCAACGAGAGTGTCCTTGATGGCAGCCAGTGTTGCCTCAAGAGCCTTCTTGGCGTCAGTCTTGGCCAGTCCGGAAGTCTCTGCAATCTTGTCGATTAATTCTGTCTTGTTCATAAATACTGTTGTTAAAATGGTTATTGTATATTTTGTTGTTTCTGACGCGTGTGAAAGTGCCTCTTATACAAGAATGTAATCATCCAGTGGCCCGACGGCCCACACAAACACCTTGGTATAAGCGCATTTTCTGTGCAAATATAGGAGAAACATTTTATAAATCAAACAAAAACATAAAGAAAAATGATTTTTTTACTGTTTTTTATCCCCTTTCGCTCCCCATTCATGCGCCAAGACGGATATTTTTATTAATTTTGCGCTCACGAATCAATCATTTTCATCTAAAAGACAGAGACATTAGCAATGCGCAATATACCAGTCATCACCAAAAATCTGCTGATCATCAATGTGCTGGCCTTCCTGGCTTACAATGTGCTGGGCGCCACAGGCGTGGACCTCAACTATCTGTGTGGCCTCCACTTCTTCCTGGCCAACGACTTCCACCTCTATCAGCTGGTGACCTATATGTTCCTTCACGGCAGCTTCACGCATATCCTCTTCAATATGTTCGCCCTGTGGATGTTCGGATGTGTCATCGAGCGGGTGTGGGGACCCAAGAAATTCCTGTTCTACTATCTTTCGTGTGGCATCGGAGCCGGCCTGATGCAGGAGCTGGCCCAGTTGGGTGAGTTTTACTGGATGGCCAGCAACCAGATACCCGGCTTCTCGGCCGGTGACATGGTGCAGGTGGCCCGCAACAGTGCCCCTGTGCTCAATATGTGGACCACCGTGGGTGCCTCGGGTGCCGTCTACGCCATCCTGTTGGCCTTCGGCATGACCTTCCCCAACGAGCGGATGTTTATCATCCCCTTTCCTGTGCCCATCAAGGCCAAGTGGTTTGTGTTGATTTATGTGGTCATCGAGCTGTTCTCCGCCCTGACCGCACCCGGTGACGGTGTGGCCCACATGGCCCATCTGGGCGGCATGCTCTTCGGCTTCTTCATGATACGCTACTGGAACAACCACCCCACGGCGGGCTACAACCAGGGCGGCGGCCGGCAATTCTTTGACAACCTGAAACGCAGTTTCGACAACCGCCGCCACCACCGGCAGGACAACAGCGGATGGGGCAGCTCGCAGACCCGCTGTAATGCCGACACCCGCCGCGAGACCGACTGGGAGTATAACGCCCGGAAAAAGGCCAACCAAGAAGAGGTGGACCGCATACTCGACAAGATACGCAAGAGCGGCTATGACAGTCTGACCAAGGAAGAGAAGCAACGGCTCTTCGACAGTAGTAATGATAATTAATAGATTTAAAGACCTGACAATCAATGCTATAGCCGGCGCCAATGTGGTGACGGCCATTCTGATGTGCCTGGTGGGATTCTCCGATTGTGTCAGTCCCGTCGGCCATCCTTATATCGCCTCGGCAGGGCTGGCTTTCCCCCTGTTTCTCCTGCTCAACCTTGGCTTTCTCTTCTTCTGGCTCATCGTCAGGTGGCGCATGGCCGTCATCCCCGCGGCAGGCTTTTTATTCGCCTATGTGCCGGTGAGGACTTATATCCCTGTCAACCCCTCTTCCAACCCACCCGAAGGCGCCCTCAAGGTACTGTCCTACAATGTGCGCTGCTATAGCGGCATGCATGGTGACGCCGACAAGGTGGATACTTTCCGCGAGATATTCAACTATCTCAAGGACAGCCGGGCCGACATCGTGTGCCTGCAGGAAGACCTCTACAGTTGCGGTGAGGCCGAGGGGCGCATGGACAGTCTCTTCGCCTACCGGCAGGTGACGATGGTGGGCACCAAGAAGCAGAACGCTGTGGGCGTGTACACCCGCTTCCCCATTCTCCGCACCGACACCATCCGCTATGTCTCAGAGGGCAACGGCAGCATCGCCTGCTACTTGAAGACCGGGCGCGGCGACACGCTCCTGGTCATCAACAACCATTTTGAGAGTACTCACCTCTCGCCCGACGAACGCCAGCGCTACAAGGAAATGCTCAAGGGCGAGGTGGCCCGCGACACCGCCCGCTCCGAGTCACGGCGCCTGCTCCACCGCCTGGGCTTGTCGGCCCAGATGCGCGCCCCGCAGGCCGACGCCGTGCACCGCTATGTGGAAGCCCACCGCCGCTACCCCATCATCCTGTGCGGCGACTTCAACGACAACCCTATCTCCTACACCCACCGCACCGTGGCCAAAGGGCTCACCGACTGCTATGTGGCCACCGGACAAGGTCTCGGATTGTCATATAATCAGAAAGGATTTTTTGTGCGGATAGACAATATCATGTGCTCCGACCATTTCCAGCCCTATAACTGTAAGGTAGACAATAAAATAGAAACCTCCGACCATTATCCCATCATCTGCTGGCTTAAAAAGCGGGATAATCCGTAAAAAACAAAGGAAAAACAGACAGAAATTTCTCAAAGTGTAAAAAAATCACTATATTTGCAAGCTAAATTTTGGCTTTTAAGGCGAAATAATAATACAAATAACATAAATCAAAATGCAAAACAAAGGAATTGTAAAGTTTATCGCACTGATGCTCATGCTCGTGTGTATATTCTATCTTTCCTTCTCGGCAGTGACGCGCTATTATGACAATAAGGCGGCCGCCATGGGCGAAGAGGCAGGAAAAGAGTATCTCGACTCGATCATGAACGAGAAAGTGTATCTCGGCGCCTATTCGCTGAAACAGTGCCGCGAGATGGAAATCGGCCTCGGTCTTGACCTGAAGGGCGGTATGAACGTGATCCTGGAGGTGTCGGTGCCCGACGTGGTGTCCGTGCTGGCCGACCACAAGACTGACCCTGCCTTCGTGAAGTCGATGGAGGAAGCCAAGAAAGAGGAAGAGACGAGCCAAAGCGACTTTATCTCGCTCTTCGTGAAGTACTACAAGCAGAACGCTCCCGGACACCGCTTGGCCGAAATCTTCGCCACCCAGCAGATGAAGGGCAAGGTGAGCACACAGAGCAGCGACGCTGAGGTGGAGCGCGCCCTGCGCGCCGAGGTGCAGAGTGCCGTGGACAACTCGTTCAACGTGGTGCGCAACCGTATCGACAAGTTTGGTGTGGTACAGCCCAACATCCAGAAGCTGGAGGGACAGGCCGGACGCATCATGGTCGAGATGCCTGGCATCCGTGAGCCTGAGCGTGTGCGTAAGCTCCTTCAGGGTAGTGCCAACCTGGAGTTCTGGGAGACCTACAACAGCCAGGAAATTGTGCCCGCCCTCTCGCAGCTTAACCAGCGCTATGCCGCCCTGCTGAGCGGCAAGAAGGACGTGAAGGACTCTACCGCCACTGATTCGGTGGCTACCGATACCGCCGCTGTGGAGAAGGCCAACCTGGCCGCCGCCCTCGGCGCCAAGAACAAGAGCAACGCCAAGAAGACTGCCAAGGGCGACGCCAAGAAGATGGACCAGTTGAAGAAGGAGAACCCGCTGTTTGCTGTATTCCAGCCCTCACAGGGCCAGTCGCTCAGCGTGGTGGGCTATGCCATGGCACGCGACACGGCCGAAGTGGACAAAATTATCTATTCTGACCTGGCCAAGCAGGTGCTGCCCTCTGACGTGAAGCTCCTCTGGAGTGCCAAGGCCGCTGACTTCGACACCAAGGGACAGGTATTCGAGCTTCATGCCCTCAAGGTGACCGAGCCTTCAGGACGCGCTCCGCTGGAAGGTAATGTCATCACTACTGCCAAGGACGGATTCGACCAGCAGGGCCATCCCTGCGTGTCTATGCAGATGAACTCTGACGGCGCACGCCGCTGGGCCCAGCTCACCAAGCAAAACATCGGCAAGGCCATCGCCATCGTGCTCGACGACGCTGTGTACAGCGCTCCCCGCGTGAACGGCGAAATCTCGGGCGGTGACTCGCAGATTACGGGTAACTTCTCTATCGAGGATACCAAGGACTTGGCCAACACGCTCAACTCCGGTAAGATGCCCGCTCCTACACGTATCGTGCAGGAAGAGGTGGTAGGACCTACGCTTGGTGCCCAGTCTATCCAGCAGGGTATCTGGTCGTTTGTCATCGCCTTTGTCATCCTGATGATTTACATGGTTGTGCTCTACGGTATCATCCCCGGTTGTATGGCCAATCTGGCTCTGATATTCAACCTCTTCTTCACCTTGGGTATCCTGACCTCGTTCCAGGCGGCCTTGACCATGCCGGGTATCGCCGGTATCGTGCTGGCCTTGGGTATGGCGGTCGACGCCAACGTGCTTATCTATGAGCGTACCAAGGAGGAGCTCCGTAAGGGTCTGCATGCCCGCGAGGCCATGAAGTTGGGCTATTCCAATGCCTTCTCGGCCATATTCGACTCCAACATCACCTCTATCCTGACCGGTATCATTCTGTATGTGTTCGGTACAGGTCCTATCCGCGGTTTCGCCACCACCCAGATTATCGGTATCGCCTGCTCGTTCTTCACGGCAGTCTACATGACCCGACTGGTGTACGATCACTTCATGAGCCGCGACAAGTGGCTGAACCTCACCTTCACCACCAAGCTGTCTGAGAACTTCCTGCAGCACGTGAAGGTCAACTTCATGGGCAAGTATAAGGCCGCCTTCACCGTTTGGGGCATTGCCGCAGTGGTGTTCATCATCAGTTTCTGCGTGCGCGGTCTGAGCCAGAGCATCGACTTCACCGGTGGCCGCAACTATGTGGTCAAGCTGGAGAAGAGCGTGGAGCCCGAGCAGGTGCGCACAGCCCTGGAGGGAGCCTTCGGTGGCAGCAACGTGAGTGCGCTTGCCCTCGGTACCGACGGCAAGACCATCCGTATCTCTACCAACTACAAGATTGAGTCAAACGCTCCCGAGGTGGACGACGAGTGTGAGAACATCCTGTTCTCTGCCCTGTCAAAGGCCAACCTCGTCACCCAGAAGGATGTGTCTACCTTTAAGAACCCTGACCTCCGCGAGGGCGGTTCTATCATCAGCAGCACCAAGGTGGGTCCGGCTGTGGCCAAGGATATCACATACGGAGCTATCGTCAGCGTGATCATCGCCCTGATAGCCATCTTCCTGTATATCCTCATCCGCTTCCGCAACGTGGCCTTCTCCGTGGGCTCTATCGTGGCCCTGGCCTTCGATACCCTGGTGGTTATCGGCTTCTACTCCCTGTTGTGGGGCATTGTGCCGATGTCGCTGGAGATTGACCAGACCTTCATCGGCGCCATCCTGACCGTGATAGGTTACTCTATCAACGACAAGGTGATTGTGTTCGACCGTATCCGTGAGAACATCCACCTCTACCCGACACGCAACCGTTGGGAGCTGTTCAACGAGTCGCTTTGCCAGACCATTGCCCGTACGGTGAATACCTCTTCTACGACGTTCCTCGTATTGCTGTGTATCTTCCTCTTCGGTGGTAACAGCATCCGCAGCTTCTCGTTCGCCATGTTGCTCGGTGTCGTGTTCGGTACGTTGAGCTCTATCTTCATCGCCGCTCCTGTGGCTTACTTCACGCTGAGCAAGCGTGCCCGTAAGGAGGAGCCCGTTGTGGCCAAAGCCTAAGCGGGTTGTGCATCAAACGAAAATAAGAATCGCCAGCGGGCAGCAGTCCGCGGGCGATTCCTTAAAATAAAAATACCGGCCATACATCCATATGGGTGTATGGCCGGTATTTTTAGTAACGCTTGTTGCGTATCCCTGCTGGTCTTTACAGCCGTTTGTATACCTCCATGAGGTCCTCGCTCAGTCGCTTGTCGCTGAACCGTTCCGCATACGCCTTTCCTTCGGCAATCATCTGTTGGCGCAAGCCCTCGTCGGTCAGTACCTTTCGGATGGCCTCTGCCAGGGCCTTGTCGTCGTCGGGATCTACGTAGATGCAGCCCGGTCCGCCGGCCTCCTCCAGACATGAGCCTGTGCAGCCGATAGCCGGTGTGCCGCTGGTGATGGCCTCCAACAAGGGGATGCCGAAGCCCTCTATCCTGGACGGATAGACAAAGGCCGAGGCCATGCGGTAGAGCGGTGGCAGGTGGTCGAAGGGCACGTGGTGGAAAAAGTGGCACCACGCCTCCAGCCCCATTGCCTTGACCTCTTCCTTCTGTCGCTCACAGTAGGGGGTACTTCTGCCCACCATAATCAGGTGGAACGGTCGTCCCTGGGCCTTCTCCAGGGCCAAGGCATCAATCAGGAGCCTCACATTCTTGCGCTCCTCGATGCTGCCCACATAGAGCACATACTGTTCCGGCAGTTGGTATTGCTGCCTTACGGCCTCCAGTAGCTCAGGACTGGCGGGACGGGCAAAGGCAGGGTCGCAGCCTTGGTAGACCACATCGATTTTCTCCTCCGGCACCTGGTAATAATGCATAATCTCCCGCTTGGTAAACTCGCTTACCGCGATGACCCTGTCGGCTTCCCGGCAGGCCCGTCGGAACTTATAGTTGTATATCTTGCGGTCAATCCAGTGGTAGTATTGCGGGCAGTGCAGGAAAATCACGTCATGGATGGTCACCACCGACAGGCAGCCCGTTTGGCGGATGCCCCAGGGCAGCTCGTTGCTCAGTCCGTGGTAGATGTCGATATGGTCTTGTTGCAGCTGGCTGTTGATACCAATGGAGCGCCAGGCCGAGCGGGCCATCCGCCACAGTCCTTGTGGGAAGTGCAGGCAGAGCCTGCCAAGCGTGGGAATCTCCCTCAGAAAAGGAGTTCTTTTCGGGTTAGGTATATACAGGTGATAACTGTCCTCAGGCATCTGTTCCGACAGGATGCGCACCACGAATCGGCTGTAGTTGCCCAGTCCGGTGCGGTTCTGTGCGGCCCGTTTGCCGTCAAATCCTATGTTCATGAGGCGTTGGTGTGAGAGGTCAGATTTTCTCGCCGAAGCAGAGGTCGCCAGCATCGCCGAATCCCGGCACGATATACTTGTGCTCGTTCATGCCCGGGTCGATGGCGCCACACCATATGGTGGTGTCTTCGGGGAAGGTACGCTTGATGTGGTCGATGCCCTCGGGTGTGGCAATCACGCAGGCCACGTGTATGCGCTTGGGTGTTCCCTTGGTGAGGAAGGCCTTGTAGCCCAGCTCAAACGAGCCTCCTGTGGCCAGCATGGGGTCTACGATAAGCAGCGTCTTGCCTTCCAGTGAGGGTGAGGCGAGATACTCCACGTGGATGCCCACCTCGGTATGAGCCTCGTCGGTATACTCCCGGTAGGCGCTTACGAAGGCGTTGCCCGCATGGTCGAAGATGTTGAGAAAACCCGTGTGGAAGGGCAGTCCGGCTCTCATGATGGTGGCCACCACCACGTTGTCTGTGGGTGTGCTCACCCGCGCAGTGCCAAGCGGAGTCTGCACGTCGCGCTCTTGATAATCCAGGCACTTGCTGATTTCGTAGGCTTCCAGTTCACCGATACGCATGATGTTGTTGCGGAAGAGCAGCCGGTTTTGCTGATATTCGCAATCGCGAATTTCGGCCAGATACTGGTTGATAATCGTGTTGCTCTCGCTGAAGTTGATGATTTTCATTGTGGGATAGATGATATATGTTCCTAAATTGGTGCAAAGTTAGTGCAAACGAGCGACATGACAAAATGAATGTCATTCATTTTTCATGTCCGAGTGCCGCCTTAACTTATCCAAAGTTAGTGCAAACGAGCGACATGACAAAATGAATGTCATTCATTTTTCATGT
>CALGHW010000064.1 GCA_937916075.1 uncultured Prevotella sp. | reverse complement strand
ACCGCTTCTTTCCCATTCTCAACCGCTTCTTTCCCATTCTCAACCGCTTCTTTCCTATCTCAAGAAATTCTCTTCACATCTCAACCGTATAGATGGAAATTATTCCCAAGGGAGGAAAATAAATTTAAAAAAGCTGATTGAAAACAAGAGGAAGAAAACAAGAGGAAGAAAACAAGAGGAAGAAGACAAGAGGAAGAAAACAAGAGGAAGAAAACAAGAGGAAGAAAACAAGAGGAAGAAGACTATAGAAAGAAAACAAGAGGCCGTGGGCAGACTTGCTGCTCACGGCCTCTTTGGGGTTATGGTTTTCTCTTTCTGACAAGAGAATGATGGCGGTCCTTATTTGAAAGGCAGATACCAGTTGTTGGGATCGGTCAGGTCAACAGCCGGGTTCTTAAACGCTAACTTGTCGGCCAGCCACTGCGAACCGAAGGTGCCGGCGGCATAGGGGTTCGACTCGTTCTTGTGGCGGGCGATGCGGCAGAGGTCGCCGAAGCGCGAGCCCTCAAAGGCCAGCTCCAGTGCCATCTCGTCGCAGATGAGGTCCTCGACGGCATTGATGGTGTCGGCCTTGGCGTCCTGACCCAAGGTGATGTTCAGCTTGTTGTTGGCGGCCAGTTCTGCCAGCTTCTTGCTCACCTCGGTCTGATACTGATAGAGCGTCTGGGAACCTTCCACCCAACCGCTTCCGCCACCATGGATACCGGCGTTGTTTAAGAAGCGGCTTGAATACAAGTCAGAGAGGAACGGCAGCTCAGTCTCCAAGAACTCACGGCCCTCAGGAGTGAGGTAGAGTGAGTTGGACAAGCCGGCCTCTGACAGTCCATCCTTCAGCACGGCAAAGGCCACATCGGGATGTCCCATACGGTTGACAGCCTCGGCCAGACGCAGATAGATACCTGTGCCACGGTAGAGCGGGATGTTGGCGTTGTTAAACTTGTTCATCACGGTGAACGACGGGTCGGTGCCGTTCTTGACGGTCTGAATCATGGCGTAGCGACGCATATCGCCCAGACTGGCCGAATAATATTCCCAAGTACCGCTGTTCTGTCCGGCGCCGGTGGCATAATAGTAATCCTGTGCGTTACACAGATTCAGATAAGCCGTGGAGGGCTGGAGAGAAACGTCCTCATTGTAGCTGTTTCCCTCGGCTGTGGAGTAATAGTTGTATCCCCACAGGCCCGGCAGCTCGGTCGTGGTACCGCGCAGTTTGTTGGTGGCCATCGGCACATAGGTCACGATGTCGGTCGTGGACGATTTGGCTGAAAAGATGCCAGCCCACTCAGTACCATTTCCATAGTGGACATTATTGCCTGAGGTCAGCTCACGCGGCAGTGACCGGAAATCGGGATAGTTGAAATACGACGTGGTGAAGTTGCCCCCCGAAACTTTATTGTCCTTCAAGTAAGTGAAGTAATAGTGGGCAGCCTCGGGATAACGGTTGGTCTCCAGATAGAAATCACCGATAACCACGTCGATGGGAATCATCATCTTCGAGTAAATCACTTCCTTGGAGAGTCCCGAGTTGGTGGTTCCGGCACTGATAGTCTTAGACGATGCGGGCACCGGCGTGCCCGAGTATTTCAGCATATCAGGCAAGAGCAGGTCGGCAATTTGGCTGAGGTTTTTGCGAGGCTGCTTCTCCACGGCCTCCACCGAGCCGATATTGGTGAGGGGCTCTGTGTAGAAGGGTACTTCACCATAGGTCTTGGCCAGCTGCAGATAGGCCCAGGCACGGATGGCGAAGGCCTCCACATACTCGTTCTTGGCCACATACTTACCGCTGGTTACCAGCGTAGTGTCACGATGGGCTATGTAGTAGTTGCAGTTGTTGATGATGCGGTAATACACATAGGCCGAGTCATAGCGGTTTTCTGTGGTGGTACGGAAGGAGGCTAAGTTCTGCAGGTCGTCCGAGGCCTTGGCGGTAGGCGACACCAAGTCGCCGCGCATCTCATTGGTCAGCACATACTGGTCGATGGCCTGCTGCACGCCCTTCAGGGCGCCGAGCGTGTAGAACATGGAGTCTACCTTCTGGTCGAGCGCCGGGTCATAGACGAGGCGGTCAGACTCTGTATCAAACAGGTCGCTGCACGAGCTGAACGCACAGGCAGCAAGCGTCGCAGCGATGAAAAATCTTATCTTCATAATGATGAAATTCTATGTTTACAGGTTTTAGAGATTGATCTTCAGTCCCAAAGAGAAGGAACGTCCTACAGAGATGCAGCCCGTGTCGATGCCCTGGTAGAGCACGGAGTTGGAAGCGGCAAACTCAGGATCGCCACCCAGATACTTGGTGATGGTGAAGAGGTTGTTGGCCTCGGCCCATACCTGCAGGCCCTGGAGCCAAGAGAGGTTCACCGGCACCTTGTAGGTGAGGTTGAGCGAGCGCATACGCAGGTAGCTGCCGTCCTCTATCCAGCGGTCGCTGAAGCGGCCGTTGCCCATGGGGTCGCCATAGGTGGCGCGGGGGATGTCAGTCTGCTGACCCTCTGCACGCCAGCGGCCGTTGAGGGCTGTGGTCTGGTTGAAGAAGCGTGAGCCTCCCTCCAGCACGCTGCGCTGGTAGTTGTACACGTCGTTGCCGAGCGAGTAGCCGAAGACGGCCGACAGGCGGAAGTTGCCCCAGTTGACGGTGGCAAAGAGATTGCCATAGATGTCAGGATTGGGGTTGCCGATGACAGTCTTGTCCTTCTCGTCGATGCATCCGTCGCCGTTGAGGTCTACAAAGCGCACGTCGCCGGCCTTGAAGTTCTGGCGGGCACCCGTTTCATCGAGCATATAGAGGTAGTCACCGTTGCCGGCTGCCTTGGCGTCAGCGTCAGAGGCCAGCACGCCGTTGGTCTTGTAACCATAGAACACGCCTGCGCTATAGCCTACCATGGTGGCGATGTTGTCGGTGCCGTAGATAGACGAGGTGAAGCCCTGGGCGGCTCCCTCCACACCGTTCACACTGAGACGGCTGTCGTTGGGCAAGCTCTTGATTTCATTGTTGTAGTGACCCAGGCTGGCACCCAACTCCAAGGTGAAGTTGCGGGCCACGACGGGCTTTCCGCTGACATTGATTTCAAAACCGCGGTTCTCCAGTGAGCCACCGTTGCTCCAATAGCTGTTCACACCGGCCACCGGTGAAGAGAAGTTCTTCAGGGTAAGCAGGTTGGAGGTGTGGTTGATGTAGAAGTTGGCGCTCACGGCCAAGCGGTTGTCCAGCAGACGGGAGTCAAGGCCGATGTTGAAGCGGCCTGTGCGCTCATAGGTAATCTTCTCATTACCGATATTGTTGAGCTGTACGGCGGGCACCGAGGTGTTCAAGAACTTGAGCACGGCAAACGAGGTGCGGGCCGCATAGTTGCTGATGTCATCATTTCCGCTGATGTCATAACCGGCATTGAGGCGCAGGTAGTTGATGCCTACGTTGGTGGGGAACCAGCTTTCGTTGGTCAGCACCCAACCGGCCTGGACACTGGGGAACAGGCCCCAGCACACACCGCCCATCTTCAGGCTGGTGGCGTCATCACCGAAACGGCTGTTGGACTCCATACCCAAGGCCACCTCGAGGAAGTAGCGGTTGCGGTAGTTGTAGTCGGCCTGGGCATACCAGGTCAGGGTGCGCCAAGAGTCGTCCTCACCGGTAGCGTCCTTAAAGGTCATGCCGCTGGAGATATTGGGGGTCTTGTCGTTACCGCCGCTCTGGTTCTGTCCGGAAGGCTGGTTGGCCTCAAACTCGAAACCTGTGTAGCGGAAGCCACCGAAGACATCGAGGCTGTGGGCACCAAACTGACGGGCGAAGCGCAGACGGGTGTCGCTCATCAAGGTCTCCTCCTTGGCAAAGAGTGAGGCCGACTGGTTCTGAACGGTTCCCATACCATCGATATAGAAGGTAGGCACACCGCCTACGGGACGGTAGTAGCGCTGTGAGTTGCGGTTGAGGGTGTAGTTGACGCTCTCGGTCAGGGTGAAGCCCTCGGCAAACTTATAGGTAGGAGCGATGCGGGCGTGGAACAGGGTGTTCTCCACGCGGTTCTTGTTCTTGCCATAACCGTTGACCAGAATGGCGGTCGGGTTGGCCAGACTGAGGTTTGAACCAGCGCGGCTCAAATAGTCGTCGGCATCAGCGAGCGTCTCGGAGAACTGTCCCGTCACGTTGTTGTACTCATACGGATTGAGGAACGGAGCCTTGATTAAGCCCAAGAAAGCCGGCGAGGTGACCGTGCCCTGGGTAAAGTCAGACGAGGCGCCATCGTCAAACACGTCGCGAGTAAGCTTCACATAGTCCATGTCAAACTGGGTGGTGAGCCGCTTGGTGATGGTGAAGTCGCTGTTGAAGCGGATGTTCAGTCGGTTGAATCCGTTCTTGCGGGCAGTGCTCTGCCCGTCGGTATAGCCAAGCGAGAGGTTGTACATACCCACGTTGTCACCTCCCTGCACATTGAGACTATAGTTCTGGGTGATGGCCGTGTGGTATACCTCCTTGCTCCAGTCGGTATCGTTGTGATACATCTGGTAGTAGTATCCGTTTTTATCGTCGTTGAGGAAGTTGAACGGAATCTTGGTATAGTCGTTCTGCGTGTAGTCCACGCCGCCCAGCAGTTCAGTGGCATAGTTGCGGTACTCGCTGGCGTTCATCATCTCCGGCAAGCGAGGCACCAAGCTCACGCCCATACCCACATTGGCCTCAATGCGGGTGGCGAGGCTATGGCCACGCTTGGTGTTGATGAGTATCACACCGTTGGCACCCTTGGCGCCATAGATGGCCGTACCGTTCTTGAGCACGGTGACATCCTCGATGTCGGCGGGGTTGAAGTTGAGCAACTGGTTGTTGAAGTCGCCCATGTGCAAGCCGATGCGGGAATACTGCATATCCTGGGGCACACCGTCGACAACCACCAGAGGCTGTGCGTTGGCGTTGAGCGAGTTGAGGCCACGGATAAACATGGCCGAGCCGATACCGGGAGCACCCGAACGGCTGATGGTACGCACGTCGGCCCCCAACTGGTCGCCCACCTCACTCTCAATGGTGAGGGCGGTGGCAGAGTTGGCCTGCAGCTTAGACTGTGCCGTGATAGTGGTACCCTTGCCATACATGGGGTTGAACTTGTCGCTCAACATCTTGACCGACACCTTGCGGTCGCGGCCGATGGGCACCTGCACGCTGGCATACTCGGCGGTGAAGACATAGAGGGAGGTGGCAAAGGCGGGCACCTGCATCTTGAAGGTACCGTTCTCCTCTGTCATGGCTGTGAAGCGGCGGTCACCCAGCGTCTGCACCTGCACACCGGCCAGCGGTTTTCCGGTGGCGGCGTCCACGATAGTTCCGGTCACCTCTACCATACGGTAGGCGGGCGTCTTGGCTGCGGTTTTGACCACCTTGCTGTTTGTAGCGTCGGCCGTCTGGTCCTGGGCTGTCGCCGTCATGGAGACGGCGGCGGCCAGACCTATTATCGCCAATATCTTAGTATTCATATATATATGCTATATTTAGTTTGTCAATAGTATGAGTTATTAGTCGTCCCAGCGGTATCCGGGATGGGCCTTGCGATAGTCGTCGAGCTCTTTCGGCACAAGCAGGAAGCAGTCTATGTTCAGATTCTTACCGCGCGAACCCGCAATCTTGAGGGTAGGATAAATGTTCTGGTCCCCCAGACCCATATAGGCATTGTCGAACTTAAATTCGCCGAGGTATACCGTATCCACCTTGGCCACATCCGTGAGGGGCTGGTCGCCCACCTGGAAGGATACTTTGCTGCTTGCTCCAACGGTTTGGGAAACGGTGGTACCGCTCATATAAAAGCGGACGGTAGCTCTCACCGTGTAATCTTCCACCGTGGCTGTGGTGTCCACCATGTTGTTGGGCACAAACACGCCATAGAGGTTATACGTGGTGGAAAGCACATTGGGCAGATAGTAATATACTTCGGGCGTGGAGCGCTTGGTGGCTGTAATCACCTCATAGAAGGCGTTGCCCGACAGGCTGCCCTCCACCTTCGGATTACGGTTGGAGGAGTTGACCGACACTCTGGTGCTGGATGACTCTCCAGTGACCTTACCCAAGTAGCCCACATTCTCGCCCTGCAGACGGATGAGGGGTGCCCAGGCGCGCCAAGGCTTGAAGTTCAGCTCGTTGGTCACAAATCCATAACCGTTACTCATGTTCACACGGCGGGTGCCGGCAAAGAGAGCGTCAGCGTCACTACCCCGCATCACGCTGCGGGTGGTGCTCACCAGGGAGTCGATACCACTCTGGGCCGTCTGCAGGATGCCATTGGCATACGTATTGTTGCTGTATACCAGATTAGACACCAACGCCTGTTCCGTATACAGCTTGTTCAAGCTGTCGGTCGGGATTTTATCCGCGATGATTGTCGTGTCGCTCGACACCGTACGGAGCTGCTCATAATAATACTTGGGCGCATAATGGAAGTATTTGGATATATCATCCTTAGCCTTCACCCAAGCCGTATTGGTGGGCAACAGCATCGAGTAGGAGCTGTCCTCCGCATTGATATAAGCATCGAGGTTGTCGTAGAGGGTATTGGTCTTGTTGTACACCTCGTCCAGATAGGTCACCTCACCGTTTACAACCGGTCCGGCCACACTGGCCGTCTTGTCGAGCACCGTCTTGTCATAGCGGTGGTAATACTTGGCAATGGAATCCAGGCCATCTCCCTTGTCCAGATACTCATACAGGTTGGCATGGAAGGGGATAAGAGACTTAGCGGTATAGAACACACCGTTCTTGCCTATCTGATTGATGTCCTGCAAAGGCACACCGCTGAAAGTATAGTTTTCACCGCTACCGGCAAAGTCAAGCACCTTGCCGTTGACCATGCGCACCTGCTTGTCGACAGCGCCAGAAGCGCCGTAGTTGTTGCGGGCCACATGGTTTTTGACAAACTCCATCAGGAGCAGACTGTCCTGCACGTTGTTCAGAGAGTCCATCTTGTCGTCCAGGGCACTGTTGACAGGAGCCCATACGGTGAAGGTCTGGTCGGTGGAGAGCACCTCGCTGTAACCGGTCTTCTTCAAGATAGAGGCGAAGTCGGAAAGGTCCTCACGGGCGCTGATGTTCTCCCACAGGGAGGCTGAGGCTCCGCCCTCGGCACCGGGAGCGTAGTGGTCGTCCCAATCGGTGCAACCCTGAAGACAGAGGGCCACGGCTGCGGCTGCTAATGTACTATATACTATTTTCATCTTGTTAATTTTCAATGGTTGAACAGATTAGAAGATATCTTCGCTATACTCGGGATGATTATACACTTCGCTCGGCACAATCTCGATATAGTCGAGGTGGAACTGCGAACTGGTGGCCTCGGGCAACACCGTCTTGAAGCGCATCCAGAGGTCACCCTGGTTGAGGTGGCCACGGTAGAGGATGCGGCGCAGGTTCTTGTGGTGGGCACGAGAGATGTTACCCTTGTTGGGGCCCTCTACATAGTAGTAGTAGGCACCGCGCATATAGCCGTGATTGCGCATGGCCTGGTCGGTGGCCACACCGTTGTCGAGCTCACCGGAAGGCTGCCAGCCGGTCACGGCGGCGTCACCACTCTTGCTGGGCACGTGGCGCATGTCGAGCGGGATGTCGCAAGCCTGCATGGTGGAACGGTCTGAAGAGGTGCCTAAATATACCTGAAGCATGCCTCGGGCCGTCTCGGCCGTATAACCCATACGAATCTCATACGTTCCATCCTTCGGCACGGAAGGCAACTTGATGGCGAAGTCGTAAGGACCCTCGCAGAGGAACTCGTCGCCCTGATAGTTGGCATAGCCGCCCTCATCCTTCACCAGATACTTGAACACGGTCTGGTTGTCATTATAGGTCACTAAGTTGCGGAAGTACTTGGTGGGGAAGATGACGCGGGACTTGCCGCTCTTCTTGACCAGTGTCACCAGCTCGGCCTTGGTAGCGCCGCGGAAGCCATTGGTCATCATCTCGTCCAGGAGGGAGGTATCGTCAAAGCGCATACGCTCCTTGAGCACCTTGTTGGGCACAAGACTATTGTAGGTCAGGATGTCCTTCAGCGGGTGAATCCATCCGTTGAGCGGGTTGGCCGACTTCTTGGTGTCAACGGGCACACCGGTGGCACCTTCCACCTCAGCCTGAATACCGTCGTCTACCGATGTGGAACCGGCTGTGCTGGTCAGGGTGGAATTCTCCACGGCCCTGTTGAGCAGCCACTGGTTGTTGCGCATGTCATACGACACCTTCATCAGGGTATTGGGCAACAGGGTGCGGTTGTACTCATAGAGCTTGGCTGAAGAGATTTCATTGTAAGAGTTGGTCAGCTTGGTGCTGGCCACGGCATAAGGCAGGATGTGGTAGCGCAGGAACATGTTGAGCGCGTTCCACTGGTTCTCATAGTCGGTGCCGGTGCTTACCTCGATGCCATTGTCTCGCATATAGTCATACCAGCCATTATCAGCGGCGGCATCCTTATACACGTTGTTGGCATAGGCAGCCAGCCCCTTCCAGTCTTCAATGCCATACTTATTGAGCACCTCGTCGGGCTCGGCAAAGACGGTGAATCCCTCCTTGCAGGGCTCCACGGGCAGCGAGTAGGCTTTGTTGTCGTTCTGCTCCACCTTCACGCCCACGTCGGCACGCTCGTTCTCGTCGAGCAGCGAGATGAGACCGGTCTGCATCAAGGCGTCAGTCCAAATCTTATAGGTACCCAAGTTGTCTAATTCACCGCTGATTTTGCTGTTGGAGCGGCGCAACACATGGTTGATGACATGCACCACACCGTTCTCCACCTCGTTGTCCTTGGAGGTAATCAGCGAGTAGTTGTTGATGATGACGGTGCGCGAGGCAGAGTCAAGACTGGTGGTCAGGTCACGTCCCTTCACGGTGGCGATGGTGATACCGTCGCCCATGTCAACGGTGTTGACGATGGTGTTGGTCAGGTGATACTCGGCGATGTCCTGGCAGAGTGAGTCGGTCAGTCCTTCCAGACCGGGCTGGGTCATGCCGTTGTGGGGCAACACGTTGGTCTCGTCGTTATACAGCGAGTCGATATACTCGGTCACGGCGGCGTTGGTGGGCGCGAAACAGGTAAACGTACCATAAACGCTCAACAGCTTTTCCATATCGGCACGGTTGACGATATAGGTGAAGCTTGAGAACTGCTCGGGGTTGCTGTTCAGGAAGTCGGCAACCGTCTGACCGGTAAAGGTATAGAGATTGCCCTCGTCTATCTTCTCCGAGCATGATGTCAAGAGCGGGCCTCCTACGGCCACAGCTCCCAACATCAGTCCTCCTATTTTTTTGATTATATTATACATATCGAATATTTTTATAGGTTAGACAAACTTTGAAGTTATCTTTCTGTACTCTTGGTCTCGATGTAAACCGGGTTCTGGTGCAGGTCGTCGTTGGCTTTGATTTCACGCTGCTGCACCGGCCAGTAGAGATAGGCCTCGTTGACCATCTTTATCTTGATGGCGTCACCACCCGTGGTGTACTTGCGGCCCATCAGGGTGACAAAGAAGTCATCGAGCTTGGGATAGTTGTTGCCTGTCGGGTCGATTTCATAGAGCATCCGTGTGGCGTCCACGCCGGTCATGTGGCGATAGCAGTAGCGCACCATGTCATACCAGCGCTTGCCCTCGAAGCAAAGCTCACGGCCACGCTCCTGCAGACAGAGCTTCTCCAGTTTTTCCTGAGAAGAATAGTCGGCCCAGTGGAGCGAGTCCTTCTTCACCTGCTCGGCATCCTGGACAATATAGAGCGAGCGGTCATTGACGGCCTTGACAATATTGAAGGCCTGACGCAACTGGGCCTCGTCGTCGGCAGCCAACTGGGTGAGGGCCTCGGCCTTCATCAGCATCACGTCGGTCAAACGATAGACAATCCAGTTCTGGTTATTGTTGGTAAAACTTCTTGAGGTCTTCTCATTCATTTTCGACTTGTCGTCAAGTGCGGGCGAGATAGTGCTTTCCACGTTTTCCACCATCTTACGGACCTTGAAGTTGGTCTCATCGGCATTGTCCACCTTGTAGCAGCTGTTCCAGTAGCGGTAGTCGTTCTTGGTGAAGAACATGCAGTTCTCGGCAATGGCCGTGGCGTTGTCCTCCACACTACCCATAATCTTGGAAGCGGAGAAGATACCAGGGTCCGACTTGTTTTCCTCGGCCTGATAATAATAGGAGGCCAAAGAGGAGTTGGAATTGGACGAACCGTCAAACTGTATCTCGAAGATGCTCTCGCGCGAGTTGCCCTTCTGGAAGATGTTCTCCATGGCGTTCGAGCCCGAATAGAGGTGATAGATGTCTGTGGCTGACGAGCCGGACAGCGAACCCGTTGAGTTGCTGCGGTAGTAAGCGTCGTGCGACTGGATGACCTTGTTGGCATAGTCCACGCAGAGCTGGTAGTCGGCCGCATTGTGGGTCATCGAGCCACGCCACAGGTAGATGTCGGCCAGCAAGGCGTCAACAGCGTCGCGGGTGAAGAGTCCGTAATTGCGCCAGTCGGTGGTGCCGAATGTGCCATAGCGGTAGATGTCCTTCTCGGCTTCCAGCAGGTCGTCGATACAGTGCTGGAGCACCACGGAAGGAGCATTCTGCGGGCCACGCAGTATCTGGTTGGTGTTCTCGAAGGCCTCGGTGGTGTAAGGCACGTCGCGGAACGAGCGCACCAGGTAGAAGTAACACAGCGAGCGGAGGGCCAGCATCTGGGCACGCACGGTCTTGAAGTCGCCCTCAGAGAATTTCGGGTCAATCTCCATCACGCCCGGTGCGTGCTCCAGCACGAGGTTACAGGTGTTGATGACTTTGTAGAAGTCTGCCCATGAATTGTAGCCCGACGAGGGCAGCAGGTTGACGGCGGCGATATTGTCCAGGTCAGTACTGGTGCGTCCCGGATATTTCACCACCTCGTCCGAGCGGTATTCGCCCCACACGATGAAGCGCTCAATGACACCGCTGGCGGTCATATATTTGTATGCGCCGTTCACCATCTGGTCTACATCATCCTTGCTCTTCCAGTAATCCTCGAGCACGGTCTTGTCGGTAGGAGTGATGGTGAGGAAGTCGTTGCACGAGCTGAGCGCAAGCACGCCCAGCGTGGCGACAGCCGCACACCTTATCTTATTATATATAGTTTTCTTCATTTTGGTATCTTTACTTTGGAAGTTTAGATTTCAACATTTACTCTCAGGGTTACAGACTTGCTTCGCGGTGTCTGTGAGCTGTCGGTCGCGAAGTTCCATCCGCCGGAGGTGTGCTCGGGGTCGGTTCCGCTGTACTTGCTCCACACCAGGATGTTCTGGGCGTTGAGGTCGAAGCGCAGACGGTTGAGGCCGATCTTCTTCAGGAAGCTCTTCGGGCAGTCGTAGCTCAGGCTGACATAGCTGAAGCGGAGGAAGGATGCATCCTCCACATAGCGGTCGCTACCCAACCAGTTGTAGCCGGTGTTGTAGAGGGCGCGCGGCATCTCGGTCACGTCGCCGTTCTTGCGCCAGCGCCAGTTGACGGCTGAGCTTTGGTTGGTGGTGTTGTACATCTTCTCCAGACCCATGCGGGCGGCGTTGACAATCTTGAAGCCCGTACGGAACACAAAGTTGGTACGGAGTGACCACTGGCCATACTTGAAGTTGAATCCGAAACCACCGGAGAACTTCGGGTTGGAGTTGCCCAGGTAAACCATGTCGAGCGAGTTGATTTGACCGTCGTGGTTCACGTCCTCATAGATGGCGTCACCACCGTCAAACTCGTAAGTGGCCTTGCCGTTGCTATAGGCGTAGGCCATGCGGAGCGGTGTTCCGTCGGCAGCCACAATCACGCGGCCGTTGGCGTCGAGGGCTATAGGAGCGGTCTTGCCCTGGGGCAGGAACTCGTTGTTGATATAGTTGATAAGCTGCTGGTCGGTCCAGTTGTTCTGCTTCTGGTAGGTCGTCAGCCAGTCGTAGCTGTACTGGTAGACACCCTTATAGCGCAGACCGAAGATAGAGCCGAGGGCGTTGCCCGGCTGTACACGCTTGTAGTATACACCACGGCTGTCGGAGCTCCACTCGGAGTTGATACCGTCGAGCACACTCTGGTCCATCTCCAGAATCTTGTTGAAGTTCTGAGAGATGTTGAAGTTGGCGCCGAAGGTGAACTTGCCTCTCTTGATCAGACGGGGAGCGGAAACGTTGAACTCCCAACCCTTGTTCTCCATCGTACCGATGTTCTTCCAAGCCAAAGAGGAGAAACCTGTCTGTGAGGCGATGCTCACGCTCTTGTTCAACAGGTTGTTGGTTTTCTTGTAATAATAGTTGAAGTCAAACTCCACCAAGTCATCCAGCAAACCGAGGTTGGCTCCCAAGTTGTAAGAGCTGGTCTTCTCCCACTTCAGGTCGGTGAGCTGCATACCGTCCACCACCGTCACAGGGAGGTTGTTGGTACCAGGACCATAAGTGCCGCTCGACGCATACTTGGAATACTGGAGATACTCGCTGCTGGGCTGGTTGCCGCTGATACCCCACGACGGGCGGAACGACAACATGGAGATGACCTTGCGGCTCCACTTCATCCAAGGCTCGTCGCTGATGTTCCATCGGCCGGACACGGCGGGGAAGAAGCCCCACTTGTTTTTGGAACCAAACTTGGTGGTACCGTCGGCACGGAGCGTGAAGTCAAACATATAGCGCGACTTCCAGGAGAGGTGGGTGGAATAGAGTGCGGACATCGAGCGCCACTCACCGTTGCCAGTTGACATCTCGCTGATGTCGCTCTGCACAGTAGGCGAGGTGACACCCAACGGGAGCTTAAAGGCGGAAACCTTCTGGTTATAGTCAGAACCGGAAGTCATTTCCCACTGGCCCATCATCGTGAGATACCAGTCCTCATTCTTGAAGTGAGGCGTGAAGGTCAGGCGATGGCGGGTGGTAAAGGACAGCGAGTTCTTGTCATAGAGGGTTGACTTGTTGTAGTTGCCGTCACTCCAAGGCTCTGTGCTCAGCGAGCCGGGCCAATAGGTAGGGCTACTGTTGGAGTAGACATCCATATAAACCAGTCCCATATAGTCGAGGCGGGTGTGGTCGTCGTCGGTGCCAAGCAGGTTGTAGTCAATCTTGAATTCAGGATTGAGTCGGTAAGTCTTCTCGTTGCTCCACGCCAGGTTGGCGATGGCCACGGGGTTGCCTACGGAACGCACGTCCTTCAGGGCCTCTGAGGAATAGCCTGCGTTGTTGGAGTTGCCGGAAGGCAGCATGATATAAAACTCATTGGTGTCATTGCCGTTGGCGTCCTCACGGTATACGCTCATGTTAGGAGCCATGCGGAGGGCGCGTCCCAGGATGTCACCGTCATAGTTCTTCTGGTTGTTGGTATAGGTCAACGGGAAGGTGGTAGAGAACTTGATACGGTCGCTCACCCAGTAGTCCAGAATCAGACGGGTAGAGAAGCGGTCGAGGGTCTGCTTGATGATGGTACCGGTCTGGTGGTCATAACCCACAGACACACGGAAGCTGGCCTTCTCGCCACCACCGCTCAAGGTGAGGTAATGGCTCTGGTTGAAGCCAGTCTTCTTCACCTCCTTGGCCCAGTCGGTATTGTCATTCCAGTTGTTATACTCGGCCCAGCTCTTCTTATAGTTCAACTCATTGATGTTGGTGGTGGCGGTAGCACCCTGGTTGGGGTTGTAGAGTTCCTCCTTCATCAACATGGTGTAGTCGTCACCCGAAAGGAGGTTGTATCCCTTGGGCTGCCAGTTGGCCTGGATAGAATAAGAATAGTTGATGCGAATCTTGCCGCGCGCGCCACGCTTGGTCTTGATGCTGATCACACCGTTGGCACCACGCGAGCCCCACACGGCTGTGGCGGCGGCATCCTTCAGGATGTCGATGCTCTCGATATCGCCGGGGTTCACGGACAGCAGCGAGCTGTAGGTCTCCTCGGTGGCGGTAGAATAGTCTATCTCGTCCTGGCCGGGCACGTCCATGATGTTGCCGTCCACCACAATCAGCGGCTCGGCCGAGCCGTTGATGGAGTTGACACCACGCAGACGCATGGTGGTACCCGAACCCAGGTTACCTGAGTTGGCCACGATGTCCAGACCGGCAATCTTACCCTGCAGGGCCTCGTCGGCGCTGGTGAAGGCCAAACCTTCCACTTCGTTCATGTTCATGGTCTGGGTAGCCACAGACACCTCGTTCTTCGGGATGCTCAAGCCGCCGCCACGGTAGCGGGTCTTACCCTTCACGGTCACCTCCTTCAGGTTGGTGGAGTTCTGGAGCTTGATTTTAAAAGATGTGCGCGCACCGATGGTGGTGGTATAGGTCTGTGCGCCTACGTAAGACACCACCAACTTGTTCTTCGGATTTTTCACGGTCATCGAGAAGTTACCGTTGAAGTCGGTGACGGTAGCCGAGACGATACGGTTGTTGGCGTCGCGCTCCACCACGTTACCGCCCATGACGGCACCCATGGCATCGGTGACAGTACCCGATATTCGCTGGCCCTGAGCCATGACGCCCGTTGCGGCCGTCAACGCCCATGCTGTTATGATGAATTTGATTTCCTTCATTTTTTCTTGCTAAGTTTGAATGGGTTTAGTAGAATTTCTTTCCCTCGCTCTGGGCCTTGAGAAAACTCTTCCAGTTGCGCATCAGGCGTGCCTGGGTGGCAGGGGTGTTGTCTTTCCACTCCTCATCATAGCGCTCGGTGTTCTCATGATAGTTCAGCGGACGGCTGATTTCATGAATCACGGCAAACGATGAGGTGCTGATGGCATTCGACTCTATCGTGTAGTCACGGGTCATGCAGTTAACCAGCTTGCCGGTGCTTCCGGCCTGGATGGTCTGGCCAGCCTGGCCGTGCTCTATGGCATAGTTGTCACGGACCACTAACTTGCCGTCGCCACCGCTGACGTTCAGTTTCTGGAACATACCTGAACTTGCCACACAAGCGGTCTGGTAGGCTGAAGAAGCCACCTTGTTGTCTGCGAAGACGGAGTTGTCCTGCATATGGTAACGGATGAAGCGGGTTATCTCCTGTATCATCTTGAAGGCCTTGGCCTTGGCTTCCTTCTCAGCCCGCTCGTCATTATTGTAATCGGCATTGAAAAGTGCTTCCAGGTCATCCACAGTGGGCAAACCATTCTTATGGGCAATCGTCATGGCGTCGTTGTCGGGCGCATAGACGGTATAGTTATAGGAATTGAAGAAATTCACGATACGGTCGTTCTTGCCAAGTCCGCCAGCCGTGAACACGGTGTACTGCTTCTGGGGATTACCGGCACCGATACCGGCCCAGGTCATCACATCGGAAGGTATCTGGCACAAGTCGAAGAACTTGGTAAACTGGGGATACTTCACCGAATCGCTCAGGATGCTGTATACGGAGTTCTGCGGAGCCTGGATGATGTGGTTCAGACGATAGGCCACACCGTTGCCCGACTCTGAGTTGTCGTATACATTGGTAATGGTAGACTTGGGCAGGCCGTTGTCAATCTGGCCGCCGCCAGCCACCACGCCATTCATGTTGGCGTTCTCCACATAGATGGCGCCGCCGTGCTTGGTCTTGTAGTAGTGGTTGGCGCCAATCTTCTCACCCTTTTCCAACCACGGTGTGGTAGTTCAGGATGTCCACCAACTGTGTCTTCACGTTGGCCACGGAGATAGAGGCGATAGAGTCGCCCACGGTGTGGTTCTCCTTGTCGTAAGACCATGAAGAGCAGTGGATGTAAGGAGCCTTGTTGTCATACCAGAAGCGCAGGGCGCGGGGCTTGTCGGTACCCAATGAGGCGGGGTCCACATACCAGCTGTCCTTGTCGTCCTTGGAGCCGAAGGCATTGTCATCGGGCAGGAAGAGTCCGTAGTTGGCGCTCATGGCCAACAGGTAGGCATAGAAGTTACCCAAACCGCCGGCCGACACGTCGCGCTTGTCCTGAATGGCCCAGTTGATGACCGACAGGCTCTTGTCGAGCAGGGCGGGAGCCGACACAGCCACATACTTGGCCGGGGCGAACACCTTATTTAATATATAGATGACACCGTTGTTGGCGATACGCACGTCGTAAGCGCCGGCGGTGGTCTTGTTCAGGTTGGCGAGCGTGAGGCCCATGGGGTCGCTGGCGTCGTCGAGGATATTGCCAAACTTGCTGGGCACGGTCTGCACAAATGAGCTCTTCATCAGGTTGCTGAGCAGGGCGCAGACAATATCCTTCGGGATGTTGTCGATATTCTCTTCCAGGTGGGCCGCGTCATTGGGGTTGCCGTTGAGGAAGTTCTCGATCACAGCCTTGCCGGCGCCATTGAGGAAGAACTCTGTCATGGCGGCATCCGTAGGAACAAACATGGCGGCCATGTCGGTCAGACTGGAAGCTGAGGCGCTGTAATACTGGTTCCATCCCGGATCGTAGGGCAGCAGCTCGTCGGCAGCCATGGTAATGCCGTTGGGGTCAACGTTGAGCTCCAAGCCCTGTGAGCGGCTGCTGAAGTAACGCAACTGGAAGATGGAGTCGATGTTGTTGGTGATACCGTTCTGCTGGCAATAGTCAATATAGTTGGCCGTGGTTGTACCGTCGTAAACAGGCACGCTGAAGCGGTCGAGCATACGGCTGAAGAGCTTGGTGTCGGACGACGCGCGGAGCACCTGACCCAAGTTGCCCGGCGGCACGATGACATCCTCCATCTGGTGGATGTATCCGTTCTGGCAGGTCACGTTCTCATGGTCCTTGAGAATCGGGTCCTTGAAAATAAAGGCAAGGCCGTCGGTATAGGGCTTACCTGTGATGACCTCAAAGTCACTGTTCTCACCGGTCGTGGTGATGCTGTTGGTCACCATCTGCTCGTTGGTGAAATGCACCATCATCGGGACGGTGTTGTCCATCACGATGTTCATGCCCTTAAACCGGTAGCCGTCCCAATAACTGTTGTTCTCGGGCATGTCCACACCATGCAGGAAGGTGATGGAGTCGGTGGACGAGGCGGCGGTCATGTGCTTCATGGCCATACCCTTGGTCACGGCGTTGTCACCGTTGGACACGTTGGAAAGCATCTCCACGAGCAATGCGTTGTCGAGCATTGACGCATAGAGAAGCTGCTTCTTCATGGCCAAGGTAAGGTCTTCATACTTGTGGACTCCCCACGAATTGTTGGCGTAAAAACGCTCAAAAGCCTCGTCGTTGGCGGCGAAGACGGTACGCGAACCTGTCTGCGACAGGATTTCCTTCTCACCGAGGTCGTCAATCAGCCTCAGATAGTTGGTAAACGTGCCGGTAAGCTTTTTGGAATCTGGATTGCTAAGTTCCGCGTAGATACTCTGGCCCAGCCACTCTGGGGTGTTGCCAGGCTTGTCAAGGTCGTAATTGTCGGTGCAGGCATAGAAGCCTCCACACGCGGCGACCAAACAAGCCCCGAGTATTGCACGGCGCGATTGTCTGATAAAGCGGTAGCTCATAAAGGTTATTTTTGTTTCTTAGTGTTACGTTTCTTAGTTATTAATACGTATGCTCACGCCATTGTACTTAGCTTGGGAAGTAATGGCTCTGATTCTTGTTAGTTAGAAAAATCGGCTTCTCACAAAGTTGATATTTTCCAGTTGATATTAAATGTCATAAAAACACTCACTGCGACGGGCCACGCCCTACGAGAAAGTGAATTATATATGCCCCAAAATTACAAATTTATTTTGAGAAAACAAAAAACACTTAAAAAAAATGTGCTTTTTATAGATGTAGAGCCCTCGAATTGAACTATTTTTTGAAAATTTGAATCAAGATAAGCTAATTTGTCCAAAGCATCAACGCTAACAGAACTGATATGGAAGGGAAAAGGGATTCGGGGTAATGTAAAGCAAATTTTATAGTTCTAAAATCAAAACAGAAAGAAAGCCGGAAGGCAGGAACAGGAGTTCCGCCTTCCGGCTCACATCATCAGGATGGAAACAGCGAGCGTTCTCGCTGTGGAATTTACTTGACAAATATCTTTCTTGCCACGGTCGTGCCGTTGGCTAAGGTCTGCTTCACGATAACCATGCCCTTGACGGGGGCGGCTATCTGGCGGCCGTCGGCTGTATAGTAGGCGGTGGTCACCACGGCGGCGCGCTCCTGGTCGTCAGATACGCCGGCAATGGCGGTAACGATATTCTCGATAGACACCTTGTCTACCACAAAGATATACTGTGGCTTGTCGGAGGTGTTCAACTTGTCGTAGGGGCTCTTCCATGTGAAGCTGTTGTTCCAGTACTTGCCGTCGGCGCGACGGACTGCAAACACGGTGTCGCCTTTCTCCTGGGTGAGCAGCTCGAAGGTGTTGTCGGCAGGGGCAGGGTCCTCACCTACAACGACATAGCCGTCCTGAGCCAAGTAACCGCCCTTACCCGTGATGTTCAGCTTGTTGGCGTCGTCGGCCGACGGGGTGAAGGTGAAGGTCCAGTTGTAGGCAGTGGGTTCCAGACCGGCTTTGTTGGTGGCCGACACCACACCGGCATAATCGGTCAGCATGGCGTAGTAATGGTCACCGGCATTGTCCTTTTGGGTGAGGCGGGTCTGCTTGCCGGCCAGGCGGATGGACCAGTCGCCCGTGAGGGTCATGTGGAAGCCCAGACGAGAGGCCTTGAAAGCATCCACGGCCCCGTCAACGGCCTTGGTCTGCGCGTCGAGCACCACCTGGGTGGCCTCGTCGGTGCCTTCCTTGGCTATCCACTCCTTGGCTATCTCGACAGTGCCATAGAGTGCGTCATACAGGTTGATGGAATATTGTCCGTCGTCGGTGCCGAGGTTGTCTTTCTCCGCTGTCAGGATGGAGTCGGCCTTGGCCACGGAAGCTTTGAGTGCGGTAGCGTCGCCCAGGAGATAGGGGTTGTAATAGAGCAGGCCGCTCTTTTGGGCGATGTCGGCCGTGTATACGGAATCATTGTTGACGCGCGAGATGATGTTCAAGTCGAGCATCTGGGTGCCGGCGCTGCTGTTGGCGCCAGTCAGGCCAAGCTCTACCGACACGCGGTCGCCAGCCTTGAGGTTGACAAAGAACTCGTTCTCCACAGGTGCCTTGCCTTTCTGCCCGTCGTTCTTCACGCTTCCGTATTCCTTGCGCACGATATAGGTGTCGTTGTCCACGGCCGTCATGTCCTTGCCGTAGAAGCGGCTGGTGAAGTAGAGCGGGTTCTCGATTTTCTCGTTGGGGTTGTTGCGGTAAGCGCGCGCATATACCTTATAGATACCGTCGGCAGGGGCGGTGAAGAGGTAAGCGGGCAAGTTGCCGGCCGACGGATGCAGGTATCCGTTGTCGAGCAGGAAGGCCCAGTCGCCGCTGCCCTTATACCATCCGTTGGAGCCGCCCTTGTTGCTGGCGTTGTGGTTGGGATATTTGGTATAGCTGCCGCCATTGTTGTTGTAAGCATAGAATCCCCAAGGATTGTCGTCGTTGGAAGCCATGGTCTGCGTGTCGGTGGTGGTGGCGATGGTGCCCTCGGCGAGTGAGCCGGTGGAATAGATGAGCCGGAAATTGTTTTCCGCGTTGTAGTCAATCACTATCTTGCTGTCGAGCACAGCCTGCCAGGCCTCGCGGAGCTGCTGCATATAGTAGGCGGCGTTCATGCCGTTGACAGAGCCTCCGTCTATCAAGCTCTGGATGTCGCTGAGGACGGTGTTGAACGCGTCGTACGCGCTCTGCTGGTACTGTCCGAATTCGGGGCCTATCTGAGGGTAGAGATTGTCGGCCTCCGTCTGCAGGCTGTCCATCAAGGACTCCAGGGCATCCACGTTTCGGGTGTCATAAGGGTCCACATAGTTGGTGTCGGCCGTGGCCGTGGCCTCGTCGGCCAAGGTGATGTCGAGCTGGGGCAGGAAAGTGCGGGCCCAGCACTCACGGTTGTTCCACTCCAGGCCCTTGCCGCTCACTTGGAACGACACGCGGTCGCCCTGCTTGGCCTTGAACGCCATGGAGAAATCCGTGGGCACCTCGGAGACATAACGCTGGCTGGCACCTTTGCTGATATGTCCATTGCCGTCATAGTCGGGCTTCTCTCCGCCCGTATAGCCGTAGGCGAACTCCACGCCCATGCCGCCCACCTGGGTGTCGTCGGTCTGGGTGGCATAGCGGTAGACGGGACGCAGCGCGATGGCCTCCTTGGCGGGATGGTCCTCACGCACAACGATGCCCTTCACGGTATAGTATCCGTCGGAGGGGGCTGTGAAGGTGACGACCGACGAGTAGGTGTTGGTGCCGTAAATCTCGTAGCCGAAGCCTTCGCGGGGGTCTTGGGCCACATAGACCAGCTGCTCGGCATTGGCCGCGCCGTCGTTGCGCTTGTCATACCATCCCTTGCGGAGGTTGCTGGCATAGGTGCGGTTGCCGTCGGGTGTCACGCCGTCAATCTCGGTGATGCGCTTGGTCTGGACACGCTCGGGATTATAGATGTCAAGGAAGTTGGCCATCGAGGAGTCACCATACTGGGTCAGCTTCGAGAACTTGCCGCTGGCCACGGTATACTTCTCAAAGCTCCACTGTGGGGTGCCACCGGCCGCGAACTCGTCGGCCGTGACATCGGTTAGCTTGTAGGTCTGGGCCTGTCCTGCCAGGGAGAAGAACAGTGCGCCCAGCGCAAAAGTAAATTGTTTCATGTCTTTATTGTTTTAAGTTAGATTTTTGTCTTCTTATACGTTTGTTTAACCTAACACACTTAGTCTGTTCTCAAAAAAAACTTCGCCCCTCGGTCCGACAGGGTCGGTACTGGAGAAGGCGAAGCCGATTCGGTAGTGTCGTAATAAATTTTGTTTTCCTCGTAAAGGTTTGGCAAGATTGATGCCTTAGAGTCTGTTTCCTTTTAGTGGTGTCTGCCTGTGACGGGGCTTTTATTTCTTTTATCACTTTCCGAAGCCTCGCCACCGGCAGCCATCACATGCATGAACTGTTACAAAAGAGAATGTATTCTTATCTAAAATGACGTTGCAAAGGTAGGGGAAACAGGCCAATACGGCATGATAAAAACGTAAAATTGACGTTTCTGACATATATTTTCCCCTTTTCTCAGTTGTTTTGGCTACCTTTGCAGTAAAAGAATACTGTCATGATCAACCCTATCTATGAAGACACGCTCATGGCCGGGTGGGTGGTGCTGATACTGCTCGGCGTGTGTATGCTGTTCAGCCAAGTGCCCCAAAAGCCAGAATACAAGGTATACAACCGGTCACGACTGTTGACCGCAGCCGCCATGATGGTGTTTGGCGCACAACTGTTGCTCCACTGGATTTTCTTCTTCCGCATCCATACGCCCTACGTGGCCACGGCCCTCAATCTGACGGGATTCCACATAGAGGCCATTCTCTTCAGTATGTCGCAAGTGTCACTGCTCAACAACCGGTATATCTGCAAGCGCCAACTGCGGCGCGACCTCACCGTCCTGTCGCTGACCCTGCTGACGGCCTGGCCCTCCGCCCTACTGCTGGATGGCGACGCCCAACGCGCGGTGATGATTGTGTCGGCCCTCACCTTCCTGAGCCATGCCGTCTATATCACGTTTATCTTCTTCCACACCTACCGCCGGGCCATGCGGTGGATGGACAACTATTATTCGGACAATGTGGAGGCCTTTGTCAACTGGATGCGCCACAGCACCTTCGGCTTTATCTGTTACAGTATGCCGGGCGCCTTGCTGGCTTTCTGTCCGCAAACCTACAACACGGTATACATGATTGTCATCATCTGCCTGTTCACCTATATCTATATCTCGTTCCAAAACTATATCATCAACTATGTAGAGGTGGAAAATGTCGTGGCCGACGTGACGGAAACAGAAGAAAAGGAAGAAACAGACAACTCGACAGAACAAGAAGCGAGCAAAAGCAAAGAAGGAAACAGCGCCACTGCCGAAAAAGTCCTGCCGCCCACCGACACCCAGCAGGACATCCTCAAGAAAATAGAGACATGGATAGCCGACGGAGCCTACCGGCAGAAGGGCATCACCATCGACAGCCTCATCAAGCTGCTCCGCACCAACCGCACGTATGTGTCCAACTTCATCAACACAACCTATAAGTGCAACTTCCGTGAATGGATTACCACGCTGCGCATGGAATATGCCAAAAGCCAGCTCGTGGACCATCCGGAGAAGACCATCGAACTGATAGCCGAGGAGGCGGGATTCTCCTCGTCGTCTTATTTCTGTCAGCAGTTTACCAAGCGGGAAGGCATGACGCCCACCGTCTGGCGCAACCAGGAAAGGGCGTGAGCCCACCGACGGGACATTCATTTCATCACCATTCAGGATGCATCCTTCTTGCGACATTTCACTGAAAATGACGCATCATTTGCCCTGTAAATGGCCCACTTTAGAGCCAGTCACCTTGGTGGTTGGTACCAGTCACCTTGGTGGCTGGCACC
>CALGHW010000063.1 GCA_937916075.1 uncultured Prevotella sp. | reverse complement strand
TACTCATGCTTGCCGCATCCCAAGAGCAAAAGGCAAGCACAGACCAAACAGAAGCTATATCGTAATACCGGCGTCTTCATTGCGGATGCAAAAATACTATTTTTTCCCGACAAAAGGACTGGGAAGCATAAAAAACTGTCAGGCACACCATCTTCATTGTATGATAAAGACAAGATGCCTGACAGTCTTCTTTTGGAGAAAAAATCAAAATGGCTGGAGGTCAGCATACTCCGAAATGACATGATAGCAGGGACAAGCCTTTTGTGGATTCAAGTCTCTGTGTCCCACAATCAAGGCCCGGGGAAAATCTTTCTTAAGCCGGATGAGCAGTTGGCGAATAGCAGTCTTCTGCCGTTCTGTACGAGTATCGGAAGGTCTGCCAGCCTCATCCAGCCCACCTTCATAACAGATGCCGATGGAGTGCTGGTTGTGTCCCTGACAGTGCGCCCCTGTCTGAGCCAGTGGGCGTCCGTCCTCAACCGTTCCGTCGCGCCTCACGACATAGTGGTAACCGATGGTGCGCCATCCCCGGGCAATATGCCAACGGGTGATGTCCTTGGCCGAACTTTGCTGGGAGGGCTTCACGGCCGAACAGTGTACGATGATAAGGGTGATGGTACGCATGGGGTCAGTCCTTTCTTTCTTGAATGATTCGTCCATTGCGATAGTCCATGCCGGCCAGGGCGGCACAGAAGGTGAGCAGCTCGCCAAAGGCCGCAAGCACCGTAGGGTCTATATAGCCTTGGGGAGGAAGGAGTAGTGCTGTGGTAATGAGCGCCACGCCAAGCACAGAGAGGGCGATGGCTGCCACGACATGAAGGGTGGTATATCTGTATCTTTTAAGAATCATAGTTGTTGTCTGGTTGTAAGAGAGTCCCGCCGTCGCCACCCTTGCCGGACAGCGACAGCAGGACACGGGTTATACAAGTTATTCGGTCTCGGAGGTCTCGGTCTTCTTCGCCTGAGTCAGATTGTTGATGTCAACAAATGAGGCCGACTTGCGGAGGGTCTTCGAGTCGAGGGCATACGAACTCTTCTGGTTGGGCCAGAAGCGGAGGTGGAGTCGCTTGACATTATCGTCGGTGAATCCTTCTTCCGATTCGCTGCCCGTGGTCTCAGGACTGATATAGAAGGTACCAAGGTCGCCGAGGCGAACCTTTTTTGAATCCAAGACCAACTCGACAAGGCAGTCGCAGGCCGTCATCAGCACTCCGGAGATGGTGGCGCGGTCGAAGGGTGAGCCATGCTTGCGGATATGGTCTACAAACTGCTCGGTGGTGAGGGTCTCGGTGTGGACGATACGTGCGTACCACTTCTCGAATGCGATTGACTTAGAGTTGTTGTTCTGATACTTCTTAGTGATGAGCTTTGCCATAATACTAACAGTTTTTTTGAATGGTTGTACATGTTGTTAAAGATTCTCTTTGCCGCCATGGCGGCGATGCTTGCAAGCTGTCATTCCGTTGGTGTCGGATGACGATGCAAATGTACAACGAAAAAAAGCCCTTGTCAATACGTCTGGAAAGGATATCCCTCTGTTGTGGAAAGGGTGGAAGAGTAAGTACAGGTAGCCCCAATGGCCCTTATACGCCCACGGAATGGGGCTACCGGCGGTGTCGCTCCGCCTCTTTTCCGCACATGGACTGCTCTTTATAAAAACCATGCGTGGAAGATTTCCACCACCTGCAGAAAGTCTTCTGTCAGCAAGTCATGCAGCACGTACAGGCTGCTTGGTCGGTGTTTTTCAGAAGATGCCAAAGAAAAAAGGCTATGTCATCATGTATCCTACAGATGACATAGCCTCTTTTGAGGACTGTTTAAGACAGCGTCACTTCATGATGTGAACCACGGTTCCGTCCTTTTTGTTCTTGACGACATACTGCCTGCCTGCTTGCAGGGCATGGAGCACATGCTTGCCTTCGGCCACCAATTTGCCGTCTACGGTGAATACCTGTACGTCTGCACCGTCCAAGTTGTCAACGGTCAGCGGCTTGATAGCCGTTGTCGTCAGGGTCACGGTGTTGGAAGGAGCCGACTCGCCCTGAGCGTATATCACAGTGACGAAATAGGAGTGGTCGCCTGCCGGTATTCGCTCTACATCGGTGAAGCCAGTCTGCGATCCGTCCACTTTGGCCACCACCTCTCCGTCACGGTAGATGTTGTAGGCCAGCGGAGTGGCATCATAGTTTTTGGCTCCTATATAGGTAATGTCATCGAGCATGAACATAAACTTGTCATTAGACACACAACGGATGGCAAAATACTTGGCTCCTTCGGGCAGTTCCACACTCACTTCTGTCCATTCCGCCTGTGGAGCCTCCCTCACGTCGCCGATGCGCTGGAAAGAGTCCGTACTCTTGTCGGTGGATGAATACAGCACTTCAAAGTTCTCCAGCCCAAACTGGCTCGACTCGGTCTTCACCCAAAACGAGATGGTCTGTGCCGTGCCCGGCAGTTCGGGCGAGATGAGCCAGTCGTCGTTGGCCTTCTGATAGGCACAGAAGCTGGCCAGATACTGTTTGCCCGTGTGGGGAGCCAAGAAAGCGGCTTGCTGTGCTTCTTGATCCCAGTCGGTGGCCGTGGGATTAAACACGATATAAGCCATCGGCGTACCATTGTTGGGGAATGTCGCCCCACCGCCGAAACCGTAAGTCTGGGCACCGTCACCGTCCACAAGCGTCCAAGGCGACAGATATTCGTAAGAGAAGGGGTCATACCGTTCGAAACTCTCCGTTACGGGTGTTCCTGCGGCCACCTCTTCGGGAGCTGTCCAAGAGAGTTTCACCCCCTCATGGGTCGCTGCGGCGCTCAAGTCATGGACCGTCTGTCCGTCGGCAGCCTCTATCTTGACCAACTTGGCAGCCGTGTTATTTTCAGGAGCCTCATCCTTGTCGAACACCACCTCACCTTTCAGCTCAGCCGTTGTGGGCGACACCCAAGGCTTCCACGCGAAACGGACAATGCCGCTCTTGCCTGCGCCCAGCACCAGGTTGGTCTGGGAATCTACCAACTTCTTGCCGTCATAAAGATTGACCGTGAATCCCTCGGCATCCTTGGCGCCGAGATTGTTGACAAACACGTCTACCGTGCTCTCCACGCCGGCCTTGGCACTCTCAGGAGCCGTCAGCGAGGCTGTGAGGTCATAGTCTTTTTGGTCAATCACCTTAATGGCATCGATGACGAGCGGCATCTCCAGTTCACCGCTTGTCAGTCTCAGTTTCGGGACAATATATCCCTCCCCTTTAAACTGTGAAAGGTCTATCACCGCGCGTTGCCATCCACGGCTCACGCCGTCGGTCTTGAAGTTGATGACCTTCATCACCTGGTTTACGTCCTGTGGCGCCCGGTCCACCACCGCCTCTATCTGCATGTCATAGCCGGGAAGAGCCAGATAATTAAACATGAACACAGGCTTCTCTGCGGCGCTGACAGACAGTTTCGGCAAGTTGAGCCATACATCGTCACCTGCGGCTGCAGGCTGGAAGTAAGCACAGCCGTTGTCATTGTCGGAAGTCAGGTCGGCAGCCAGTTCCACCCCGTTGTCGCCAGTATGCTGTGTCCACAGATACACCGACTCCAACTCACCATTGGGGAACGACTCCTCAAACGGCAAGGCTATCGGCGCCCCTTTCACCATCAGGTTGGAAGCCACAGGCGAGCTCTCGCCACCAGCCGAGATGGCTCCGAGGTAGTAATAGAGCAGCGACGGGTCACCCTGGTCTGTGGCAGTGTCATCGAATGTGGCAGAAGTGTCGGTCAGCCCTTTCTTGTAATAATACAGGTATCCGTCTTTCGCCGTATATATATTGTAGGTGAGCTTGTCTGGATTCAGGTATTCACCGTGTGCGCCGCCTGCCGGAGCTTTCCATGCGGCACTCACATCATGTCCGAGGTCTCCTATTTTGAAGTCTGTGGGCTTGTCGGGCTCATCCTCACCGATAAAGGCTGAAGCCTCAGCCTGTTTGCCATACCCGTCCTTGTCAAACACTGTCACGACATACCGGTTGGTTCCGTTTGTGCATCGGGTGTCGGTCACGGTCTGCCGACTGCCGGGAGCAGGATTTTCCACCGTGCCCACCACAGCTCCGTCGCGCTTGACCACGATTTTCTGAATGGTCTCAAGCGTCTGTCCGTTGACTCTCTTTGTAGGACAAGTAAAGCTGATGGTGGCTTTCAGCTCTCCGAGCGGAGCCGATGTCACGGTCAGTCCGGTCACGGCTTCAGGCGCAGTGTCGCCGAGGGTCTGGTCCACGGCCACGCCCGACACATAGACCACATATTGGTTGGCATCGCTCACGGCATGGATGCCGAAACGGTATATACCGTCCTTGCTGACGGCAACCTTCCTTGAGATGACGGAATCCTCAACAGAGGTAATCACGATAGAGTCCGACAGGCTGGTATACCGGCTCACATCCGTGCCTTCTCCGTAGGCAAGCATCAGTTTCTCACGGTATTTGGCCAGTCCCTTCTTGGCCTTGATGGAGAAGGTGTACTCGTGTCCTGCCGACAGTTTCAGCGGAGGGGTAAGCAGCCAGTCATCGGCCTTGTTGTAGAAGTTATAGGTATATTTGGCCGTGGTCTGGTCTCTGGTCCACTTGCTTCCGTCGTTGTTGCCGTCAATCACCTCGAAGAGGTCAAATTTCTGACTGGTGGAGAAGTCCTGGGCATAGGGAGCCTCCATGGGCTGTCCCACGACAATCTTGTTGGACAGTCGTCCCCGTCCCTTGATGTCGCCGTTATAGGCAAACACGCCGTAAGTGTAGGCGGTGAGCGGCTGGTCGGTAGCGAGTATGTCGGCAAACTGCGTCTCCTTGATATTGCTGGCCACGGTGGTCTGGTCAGGATATCTCACCACATCATAAGAAATGTTTTCAGCCTTGAGCTGTCCTCCGTTCACGCCTATGGTCGGCGCGGTCCATGTGATGCAGGCTTGCTGCTGTACCTCATCGTAGGTGAGGGTGACTTTGGCCGGTGGCAAGGGGGTGTCGGGCCCGATATAGGCCTTCACCTCTGCATCAGGACTCTTTCCCACGCTGTTGGTCGTATACACGGTCACGGTTGTCATGCCCGGTGCCACCGTGAGGTCTTGGCTGACGGCTGTTCCGGCTGTTCCCTTACCCGTGGCCACCTGTTCGCCATTGACAAGTATCATATAGTCGAGCTCACCCGCCAGCTTGTCGCCGGCAAAGGTCTTCTTGGGCAATGTGAACACCACTTTTCCCGACACCGCCTCTGTGGCGAATATCAGGTTGAGGTCGTTGATACGTGCCGGCGCTCCGTCCTCGGCCTCCGGCGCCGGGATGTAGAGGGCGGTAAACTCCTCGTTGTCGTCAAACGAGCCTACCTTGGTGCCCGTTCCTGTCTCGGTGTTCACCTCTATCAGTTCCGCATAGGTAAAACCGGAGGTGGTGGACAGCATGGCCGCCCAGTAAAGCTTGCCGCTCTTGGGGTCGAAGGCCGCACTCTGCAGGTTGCTCGACGGGGTCAGGCCCGTGGTTCCCACCAGCGTCTCGGTGGCCTTGTCCTTGTCTATACGGTACAGGCTTCCGTCGTTCTTGATGGCAAACAGTTGCCCTTGCGGACTGCACGCCATGGCCACATAGCTGTTGCTCAATACACCGATGTCGGTTCGCGATTGCCGGTTGTAGTCAATGGTGCATAGCTTGCGCTGCACGGCCTGTCCCTGGTCGTTGAAGTCATAGCAGATGGCGTAATTGTTGCCGCTCACAGGGTCGTGGGCCACGGCTGCCGCCACCAGCGACATATCCTCCAGCACATCCAGGGCGGTCTGTTCCCAGGTCTTGGTGTCATACTCCACATAATATACAGTAGTGCCAAACCATACGGAGGTCTCATACTGCACGCCTCTGAACTTGTTGTCGTACACCGTTCCGCCACCGTTGATATACAGATAATTGTCGGTATCGGAAAGGAGGGTGGGCGAGATGTTCTGTGTGGCCTTGAACGAATAGAATCCATAGGGGTAGCTTCCTCCCTCGTCGGCAATGTCGTCCCACGAGTCGGCATACACCATACTTCCCCACAGGGTGAGTGGCCGACTACTGGCCCTGCCCATCTGTTTCTCGGCCAAGACAGGCTTGCGCCTCAGTCGGTCTGGCATTTGGTGAATCGGTGATTTCTTCTTCACTTGCACGGGCTGCAAGATACCGAGTTCTTTCAGCTTTGGGTCTTGTGCCCGGCTCGCTTTCAGCTTTTCTATTCCCGTGAGTTGCTTGTCCTGTAAAGGGATTGTGCCGCCAATGTTTCTTTGGGCGGCGAGCTGCAGGGGCAACAGCATCAGGATAAAGGAAAGCAATCTTAGGTAAACGTGCTTTGCCATAATCATGATTTTTGTTGGTATTGATATTATTTTTGCAGCAAATTTACACAAAATAAGCCAATCATGTTACATATCAGCTCTTTTTTACGACAAAAAGACATGAAAATTATCAATAACAGACTTCTTTAACACATTTGACACCCAAAATGAATGAAGTTCTTAAAAAAAGTAATAAATTTGTAGCGTCTTAAGAGAAAATTGACAATAATTCATATCATTTTAAAAATTTTGGTTGCTTATGAAAAAAGGTTTATTTTTTCTATGCCTGTTTTTCCTGTCGCTGGTGTGTCCATCAGCCGGCGCGAAACAAGTAAGCCCTTACTCCCTGGATTTTGACACGCCTTTGGAGACGGCCGACCACAGTTTCGCACCTGTGGGATGGGGCCACATCGTGGACAACTTCCAGAAGTATGGCAGTACGGAATGGGTGGAGTACAAATGGAACTCCACGTCGGGAATCGACGACAGCGGTGCCTTGTTTATCGGCACACAAGACCTGGAAATCGATGACGACGATGATGAGACTTACTACAAGACGTGTAAGGACATGCTGGTGACACCGGCCCTGACTGGCACGTCGAGCATTTGGGTGAAAAAGGGAAAGAGCGGTTCAAGCTCCATCTCGTTCTATCTGGTCACAGAGGAAAACGGGAAACTGACCGCCGGTGACAAGATTACGGTCACGGTGCCCACGCTCAACAATTCAAAATATGTACAGGTGAGTATCCCGCAGCAGGCCGACGGCAGCCGTATCGGCATCGTGGGCAGCAACGTGTATGTGGACAATTTCTCGGCGGCCAGCGCCGACATCGACTTCAAGACCGAAATCAAGGTGGCGTCGGTGAAGAGCAACATGCCCAAGTATCATGACGCCGACGAGAATGGACTGTTCAACGTGTCGTTCAAGGTGAACGTGAGAAACACGGGCAACGTGGACATCACCAAGGGCACGGAGAATTTCTCCGTCTCGCTGGTCAACAGCACGCTCAACGACAGCGTGATGGCTACCGTTGACATCCCACAAGACCTGGAGGCCGGCGAGCTTTCTGACACCATCGTGGTGTCGGCCGTTGTGGACGCCAACGCCTTCCCCGGCGAGTATGCTTATAAAGTGCGTGAGAACTTAGGAGGCAGCACCGTCGACGGACTGAAATTCCAGATAACGCCCCACAAGCCTACCATCGGCTTGTTTAATGCCGCGGGCAAGAATGAATATGCCGACGGTGACACGCTCTATTATGGTATCAGCAAGAAGGCTGCCACTGGCACGTTTGTCCTGAAGAACGACGGTGGTGACAGCCTGCAAGTAACAGCGGTCGAGGCTCCTGAGGGCTATCTCGTCAATAAAGGCGGGGCCTTCACGGTGGCTCCACACGACACGGCCTTGGTGGTGATGACCATGACGGCCGACGCGGCCGGACCGAAGAACGGCAACCTGGTTATCCGCTCGAATATAGGCGACAAGACTTTCCGCGTAGAGGGCGAGACGGCCGACACCGACCTGCTCTTCGTGGACTTCGAAGACGGTATCCCGGCTGACTTCTACAACATTGGCAACTGGAGCACAGACAGCGACCCTGCCGACATCGGCATGATTGGCAACAGCAAGGCGGCCTATGGCTTCTATTACAGCGGCGACGCCAAGCGACTGGTTTCACCGCTGGTCGAGGTGAAAGAGGGCGAGAAGCTGCGCTTCATCGCTGCCCGCAAGGACAGCAAGTGCTCACTCGACGTGCTGTATTCCACCGACCGCAAGAACTGGACGCTGGTCCGCACCCTGTCGTCCGAGGCCGAGAATGAGGCCGACAAGCTGTCGGGCGAGATTGTCGTGAAAGGCTCTTACAGCAACAAGTACGCCTATAAGGAGTATACCATCGACAATATTCCTGCCGGCCAGTGCTACCTGGCCTTCGACAACAAGAGTGTCTATGTGGACAATATCTACGGCTTCCACAAGGTGGCCGTGAAACACGACATCATTTTCACCGCCGCCACAATGAAGGCTGTCGGTACCGTCAATTCAGCTTTGACGGCCCACGCCAAGCTCGTCAGCATGAGAGACGAGGCCGAGGAGGCCGACGGGTATACACTGGGACTCTATGTCGACGGACAGCTGGCCGCCAAGGCCACACCTGTAAAGCTCGCCCAGGGCAAGGAGACGGAGTTCTCCGTCAGCTTCACGCCCCACAAGGCCGGACAGCACGAGGTGGCTTTCCGGTTTGCCAGCGATGACTATACCGCCCTGTCTGACGTGATGCCGCTGACCGTAGGCGAGGAGACCTCCGCCAGCGAGAAGGCGGTGGGCAACCCCTCTGGATTCTCCTACACCGACGGACCTCTCTATACCTACGAGAATGCCAGCCAGACGGAGTTGCTCTACAAGCCGCAGGACATCTCTCTGCCCGCAGGCAGCAAGATTTCCAAGATAGCCTTCCGCGGCTATATCAGCTACGGAACACTCGACGCTCATGTGAGGGCTTACATGGAGAGCTCCGACCTGACCAAGTTTGAGACCAGCGACATCGACGCCGACTCCACGAAGATGGACAAAATCTTCGACGGTACCGTGCATTTCGAGGAGGGTGGCTCGGCCGCAGAGCCAGTCAACCAGTTTGAGCTGACCTTCAACGAGCCGCTCGTCTACGACGGCAAGGGTATCCACCTGCTGCTCGTCCATGAGGCCAAGACCTACAAGAGTGTGTATTTCCAGGTGGACGGCAGCATAACCGACCAAAGCAAGCACAGCTACAAGGAGTGGGGCAGCGAGAAGAATAGCTTCTCCAAGTTGCCCGTGGCTTACTTCAGCGTGGCGGTAGAGCCTCATACCCTGAGCGGCCTGGTGACCGACAAGGCCACCAGCAAGCCTCTTGACAGCGTGGTGGTGACGCTGCATGACAACGGTGTGGAATATACCGACACGACCGACGCCGAAGGACATTACAGCATGACTGTCTACAAGTTTGACCGCCAGTATAGTGTCAGTGCCCGGAAGCTCGGCTACTACCTGGAACCGATGGACAGCACGGAGGTGAGCGACCTGAACAGCACACTCGACATCGCCATGACCGAGGCCAAGCACCTGATGGTGGCCAACGCCATCGCTCCCAAGGAGGCTATGGTGAACTATGCTTACCAGACGGCTGTCGATGTGTATAACTACACCGCGGCCGACAAGAAGGCGGCCGACTACACCTTGAGCCTCTCCGTGAACGGTGAGGAGACTGACACCGTGGCTTCCGTAGACATCGCCGCCGGCGAGAAGGCCACCCTGCTGTTAGGCTACACGCCCCACCAGGCGGGTACCGACAAGCTTGTGGCTAAGATAACGACCGACGGGGAGACCTATGCCACCGAGGAATACGAGGTGGCTGTGGCCGAAGAGAAGGCCTTGACCGAGAAACAGGTGGGCGACGCACTCTCTGAGGCCAAGGACGCTCCTGTCAACGCTTACTGGAAGCACAGCGAGGCGCAGACCATCTATCCGGCCAAGATGCTGAAACTGAAGAAAGGCATGAAGATTGTCCGCGTGGCCTACAAGGGATGGTCGCCCGGCAATGTCTACCAGAAGGCCAAGATATGGATGGAAAACACTTCCGACCTGAACAACGACGGTATGATGACGGGTGACACCACCCAGATGAAGGTGGTCTTCGACGGTATCATCAACTTGCCCGAAGGCACTCAGGTGGGCTCGCCCACCGACCCGGCCGAGGTGTTCGCGTTCGACATCCCCGACGGATTTGTCTACAACGGTGGGAACCTGCGCGTCGCAGGACGCGGGGATGTGCTCAACAACAGTTCGGCAGCCATCAACTTCGTGTCTGACAACAACGTGAACAACACCACCTACAAGCGCGCTTCCGACAGCAGCGTGGAGGGCAAGTCGTGGGACAAGGCCTACAACACGCCAGTGGCCTATCTCACAGTAGAGTTCAAGTATCAGATAGCTGGTACTGTCAAGGCGCAAAAGGACGACACACCTGTGGCCAACGCGACTGTGACGATGGAAAGCGATGACGTGATTTATGCCACCACCACCGATGCCGACGGCCACTACAGCATGGACATCCTGCAACCGGCACTCACCTACACGCTGACCGTGAAGGCGGAGCTGTTCAAGGACTACAAGAAGGAGGGCCTGAAGTATGCCGATGACGACATGACTGAGGATGTGGCGCTTGAAACTGACCCCACTACAACCATCCAGCGCATGGCAACCGCCGAGGGTGAGCTGAGTGTCTACACACTCGACGGCCAGCTCGTGGCCAAGGGCAGAAGCGTGATGGACAAGCTTCCCGCCGGTACTTACATCGTGAAAGACCACGCCACGAACAAGACAAAAAAACTGATTAAGAAATAATCTCCCCATAAGGATTACTTCCTACAAAAAAAGAGAACAGGTGGACAGCCCGGAAGGACTGGTCCACCTGTTCTCTTTTTCCCTCTTTTTTAGGGTAGGGGAAAGGTGACTTTTAAAAGGCTACCGGCGGTGTCGCTCCGCCTCTCTTCTGCGCTTGACCAGCTCTTTGTAATAAGCCGTGGCATGAAAGATTTCCACCACCTGAAGAAAGTCTTTGATAAATAGGTCGTGCTTCCACCGGGAACCCCTGAACTCGCTCTGTTCGGGCTCGTTGAGCAGCCGGGTCCTGAAGTCGCCCATGTTGTTGGCTATGCGGTCACTGTAAGAACGGCGTGTCATGCTGAAAGAAATGTGGGCCTCCTTCACCAGATAGTCGTAGAAGGGCTTCTTGCCCTTCTCGCTGAAGGTGTCGTTGCCCAGGTGCTCGCGCTCCATCAGGATATACAGATAGGCGGCCAGGTCGATGTCCTTGCGGTAAACGCCCAAGAAGCTGTTGGTGGGCAAGGGGCCATAGTAGCAGTCGTAGACGCTCCGCAGACTGGCCGCTAACTTCTTGTCGTCCACATAAGGTTTGAAGAGACCGGAGTCGAGGCGGAAAGGCTCGTCGTCGCCGTCCCATTCAGCCAGCATCTTGCGAATCAGGTCGGCCTCCTTGGCGTCCTCCACCAGCCGGCTGACAAGCACCAAGAGGCGTTCTTCCAGCTCGCGCCGCGTGGGGCGGGGCCGGCGCCCCAGACCGCCCAGCAGTCTGTGCTCATCCGGCTCTGGCGGACAGGGGTCCGGCTCATCAGCGTCCGCCACTTGGGCTATCTTGCGGAGGGGCCGGTTCTCCGGCACCTGGACGAGGCCCGTGCTGTCCGCTGCGGGTTCCGCATCCGTCGGCCACCCGGCATCCTGTGTCCTACCTTCTGCCTGGACAGGACTGATCAGGGGCCGCCTGTTGATGACCTCCACCTGAAAGCCATGCTGGCGGTAGAGGTTTATCTCTGCTGGGGTCAACAGGCACAGTTCCGATATCCGGCATCCTTCACAAGCCTCCTCAAACTGCCGCAAGGCCTCCTGAAAGAGTTGACGCATCTCTACACTTGCATACTTCCCGCCAGCGAATCCTTGGGAAACATGAAAGAACCACTCGAAGACCTTGGCCTTCTGCTCATCATCCAGATTTGAGAAAAAAGATTTTTGCATAGCACACATATATTTTAGTTGTGAGACAATATTTCCTGTATCCACTGTCCCCCACTGCCTCCAAGGGACCACCGCCCCTTGACCACATGTTCTCTAAAATATAAGTGAAATTGTTGGTTGCAAATATAGACAAAGTTTTTGGAATGGCCAAGGAAAAGCGGAAAAAAGATTCCACCTGTACGGTTGAAAAAGGTAACACAGCGATAAAACTTTCTCGAGTTGTACGGTCGAGATATAAAAAAATATAAATATTTTTCATATAGATTCAAAACTTTCTTCAGAGCACTTGAAACGGCTGAAATGAGAAAGTTGCCTGATTACGAAGAGAAACCTGCCAAGTTTCTCCTTGAAATCAGGCAACTTTCTCCTCGTAATCAGGCAACTTAGTTTTCTTGAGAAGAACGTGTGTAATAAAAAATACTATTAAAAGGAAGCCATGGATATCCCAAAATTTATCGTGCGGTGAGACACCGCACCCACTGCATAGCCCAACCGTACAGGTGGAAAATCAGTCACGTTGGTGCAGCGTTTCCGAAGCCTCTGCCGAGAGGCCCGGATATGATTGCGCCCATGTAAAAACAGCTCGTTTTTACATGGGCGCAATATTGGATTTCCACTCGATACGGAGAGCAGGCTTACTTGCCACTCACCTTGGTGGCCTTCACGAAGTATATCATCAGCAGGATATAAGCCACAAGCGAGCACACCTCCGACAGGGGATTGGCCCACCAGGCCTCAAAGTCAAAGCTCACGCCGGCAAACCTGAGCAGGGCGCTCACCACACCCATCAGGGCGCCGCCGGCAATGAAGCCCGAGGCAATCAGGTTGCCCTTCTCGCCACGCTCCTTGTTGACCTGCGCGTCCTTGCTGCGCGTGGTGACATACCAGTTGAGTCCGCCACCCACCAACAAGGGGATGTTCAGCTCGATGGGGATAAACATACCCAAGGCAAAGGCTAAGGCGGGCACCTTGCAGAAGGTGAGCACGATGGCGATGACGGCACCGATGCCATAAAGTATCCAGGGCGCGCCGATACCGTTCATCAGCGGGTCGATGACGGCGGCCATGGCATTGGCCTGGGGAGCGGCCAGCTGGCCGCTGGAGAATCCGTAAGTCTCGTTGAGCAGCATCATCACGCCACCCACCGTGGCGGCCGATACAAGCGTGCCGAGAAACTTCCACGTCTCCTGCTTCTTGGGCGTGGTGCCCAGCCAGTAGCCTATCTTGAGGTCTGTGATAAACGAGCCGGCCATGGACAGGGCCGTACACACCACGCCGCCCATAATCAGGGCGGCCACCATGCCGCCCGTGCCCTTCAAGCCCACGGCCACCATCACCACGGAGGCTAAGATAAGGGTCATCAGCGTCATGCCCGACACGGGGTTGGAGCCCACGATGGCAATGGCGTTGGCCGCCACGGTGGTGAAGAGGAAGGCAATGACAGCCACCAGGACGATGGCCACCAAGGCAAAGAGCAGGTTGCCCTCCATCACGCCAAACCAGAAGAAGAGGAAGGTGACAAGGATGGTCACCAAGGAGCCGATGGCGATAATCTTGAAAGAGATGTCCTTGCGGGTGCGCAGCTGCTCTTTCGCCGCATCGCCGCCGCCTCTCATTTCCTTGGCCGCCAGGCCTACGGCACTCTTGATAATGCCCCACGACTTGATGATGCCGATGATGCCGGCCATGGCGATGCCGCCGATGCCGATGCTCTTGCCGTAGGCCCGGAAGATGGCCTCGGGACTCATCTCGCCCACAGGCGTGGTGATGGAGGGGTCCCAGGCGTTGAGCACGTCATGGGGAAACAGCAGGGCCATGCCCGGCACAATAAGCCACCACACGGCCAACGAGCCGAGACAGATGATGAAGGCATACTTCAGGCCCACGATATAGCCCAGACCGAGCACGGCGGCACCCGTGTTGACCTTGAACACCAGCTTGGCCCGGTCGGCCAGCTGCGCGCCGAGGTCAACCACACGGGTGGTGAAGTTCTCGTTCCACCAACCGAAGGTGGCCACGACAAAGTCATACAGTCCGCCCACCAGGCCGGCCAGCAGCAGGGGCTTGGCCTGGTTGCCGCCCTTGGCTCCGCTCACCAGCACCTGGGTAGTGGCCGTGGCCTCGGGGAAGGGATAGCGGCCGTGCATGTCGCTCACGAAATACTTGCGGAACGGTATCAGGAACAGGATGCCGATGATGCCACCCAGCAGCGAGGCCATGAATATCTTCAGAAATGAGGCGCTCAGCTCAGGATACTTGGCCTGCAGGATATAGATGGCGGGCAGGGTAAAGATGGCGCCGGCCACCACGGCGCCCGAACAGGCGCCGATGCTCTGGATAATGACGTTTTCGGCCAGCGCGTCCTTGCGCTTGGCGGCGGTGCTCACGCCCACGGCGATAATGGCGATGGGAATGGCGGCCTCAAACACCTGGCCCACCTTCAGGCCCAGATAGGCGGCGGCGGCCGAGAAGAGCATGGCCATCAGGATGCCCCAGGTCACCGACCAGCGGTTCACCTCGGCATACTGTCGTCTCGGACTCAACACCGGCTCATACTCCTCGCCGGGCTTCAGCTCCCGAAAGGCGTTTTCGGGCAGCTCCATCATGTCTTTGTTTTCTTCTTTCATTTTTCTCTGATTATGTTTTTTACGATTACTATTTGTCTTCCTTATAAGGATTTTTCTGTTACGGTGTGCAAAGATAGTGATTTTTCCGTGAATAAAGGAAAATATTGCAATACCTTTAAAATATATATAAAAAAGTTGGAAACTGGGGAAAATACAGCCATTTTGTTGGCTAATTGAAAAAGATTGTTTAGTTTTGCAAAATAGAAAAAATTACATAAACAACTCAATAATGTCATTTACAGAAAATTGCAACCGTATATTCGGCCAGGCTATACGCGACTATCACCTGACCGATAACGTGGACACACCTATTCACAATCCCTACGACCGGGATTCTATTGACTATAGCCTGTATATGAAATGCTGGATTGACACCGTGCAGTGGCATCTGGAGGACATCATCCGCAATCCGCATATCGACGCCAACGAGGCCTTGCAGCTCAAGCGGCGCATTGACCGCAGCAACCAGGACCGCACCGACCTCGTGGAGCAGATTGACAGCTTCTTCCGCAGCCACTATGGCGACGTGAAGCCACTGCCCGACGCGCGCCTCAACACCGAGAGCCCGGCCTGGGCCATCGACCGCCTGTCAATCCTGGCCCTGAAGATTTACCACATGAAGGAACAGACCGAGCGCACCGACGCCTCGGCCGAGCATATCGCCAAGTGCAAAGCTAAGCTGGACGTGCTGCTGGAACAGCAGAAAGACCTCTCGCTCGCCATTGACCAACTGCTGGAGGACATCGCCGCCGGACGGAAATACATGAAGGTGTACCGGCAGATGAAGATGTACAACGACCCGGCCACCAACCCCGTGCTTTACGGACAGAAATAACGCGGAGCGGAGAAATATGAGAAAAGACCATATCCTGATTATCCGCTTCTCGGCCCTGGGCGACGTGGCGATGGCGGTGCCGGTGGTCTACTCGCTGGCCAACACTTATCCCGACTTGCGCATCACCGTGCTGAGCCGGAGCTTCGCCCGACCTTTCTTCGAAGACCTGGCACCCAACGTCAGCTTCATGGAGGCCGACCTGAAAAGGGAATACCACGGCATCAAGGGGCTGAACGCCCTCTACCGCCGGCTCACCGCCAAGAACTTCACGGCCGTGGCCGACTTCCACGACGTGCTACGCTCGGAATACCTGCGGCTGCGGTTTAACGTGGACCGCTACAAGGTGGCCCATATCGACAAGCACCGTAACGGCCGCCGCCAGCTGGTACGCCAGAAGGACAAGCGGCTGGTGCAGCAGCCCACTCCCTTTCAGAACTATGCGGAGGTCCTGGCGCGGCTGGGCTACCCCGTCACGCTGGGATTCACCTCGCTGTTTCCGCCTGAGGGAGGCAACCTCAACCTGCTGCCCGCGGCCATCGGTCCCAAGAAGTACTACGAGCGCTGGATTGGCATCGCACCCTTTGCGGCCCATGCAGGGAAGATTTACCCCCTGCCGCTCATGCGCAAGGTGGTGGACATGATTGCGGAACGCTATCCCGACGCGCGTATCTTCTTCTTCGGACGGGGCGAACAGGAGGACCAATGCTTCAGCCAATGGTGCCGGGAGATAGGCCATAGCGTCTACGTGAGCCGACACCTGGAGAACATGCAGCAGGAGCTGATACTGATGAGCCACCTCGACCTGATGGTGTCGATGGACAGCGCCAACATGCACATGGCCTCCCTGGTGGGGGTGCCCGTGGTGAGTATCTGGGGAGCCACACATCCGTTTGCCGGATTCATGGGGTGGCAACAGTCGCCCCACAACGCCGTGCAGGTGGACCTGCCGTGCCGACCCTGCAGCATCTACGGCAACAAGCCTTGCCTGCGGGGGGACTTTGCCTGCATGAACAATATCCGGCCGGAACAGGTGATGGAACGGGTGGACTTTGAACTGAAAAAGAAGAGCCGGCGCAACGTCACCGACTCACTCAACACAACAGACGCTGAATAGAAACAGAAGTCAAGGAACTGCTGGGCGACACAAGGCCCTCCAATCCCTTGACTTCTGTCTTTTTTAATATACAATTCTTTGTTAGCATCCACATGACAGACTCACTAAGGCGAATCCTGCAAGTAAGGACTACAACTGGCCTGCCTCCACCATCAGAACCACACGCTCCGTGAGGCGGTCGGTGCCCTCCGGGTCATAGTCCTTGCGCAGGCTGGCACCAAAAAGGGCCGAGAAAGCCTGGTAGAATCCGGCGCGGATAGGACCGAGGAAAGCCTTGATGAGGTCGTATGACGAGGAGTTGCACTCACGGTACACCAACTTGATGAGCAACTTGCCCTGCGAATAGGTCAGCTTCTTCATACGCGGCTTGTAAGTGCGGAATATCTCCTTTTCCACCACCTTCATGTGCTCGTCCTTGGCCTTCTTGTTGGGCAGCGTCTCCAGATACTCATAAGTCTCCTGGATAATCTGGTTGGCCTCCTTGGCTATCGGCAACACCAACTTCACGTTGCGCACCAGCCGCATATAGGCCGCGGCCTGGCTCTCGCTCTTAAACGTCAGCTGGGGATAGACATAGACATTGTTCATCTCCATATACTGGATGCTGTCGCCATGGTCGAGCACCTTGCCCACCTTGACCGTAGGGACAAAGGTGGGATTGTCCATATCCACAGGACGGTCCTCTGGATGTACCTTACTGTCGCCTGTGGTCTGGGCATGACACCCTGCGGCGGCCACGCCTAAAAACAATGTCAGAAGCAGTCTATTCATAATCTGCGCAAATGTAGCCATATTTTTCCGTTTGCCACAGAAAAAGAAGGATATTTAGAGTTTATTTAACAAAAAAGTGTACCTTTGTCCCGTATGCAGAATCTTTACCTACCCATCGTCATCCTGTGCACCTTTCTTTGTAACTCTCCGGCCACGGCCCAGGAGGAGGGCGCGCCATGGGTGAGATATTACGACGAGATGACGGCCGGCGAGGACGACAGCGAACAGCTGGACGAGCAGACCTACGAATGGCTCTGCCAGATGGCCGCCCAGCCCATCGACCTCAACACGGCCACCAGAGAGGAACTCGAACAACTGCCTTTCCTCACAGCACGGCAGATAGAGGACCTCTGTGAATACCGCCAACGCCATGGCCCCCTGAAAACCTTGGACGAGCTGATAGCCATCCCCTCGATAGACTATAACCGACGACTGCTGCTCTCCTACTTTATATATATAGGAGAACCGGCCGACGACACCCATTCGCTCCAACAGCTGCTGACACCCAACCGCCAACAGCTGCTGGGCACACTCCACTTGCCACTCTACCAGCGTAAAGGCGACCGCAACGGTTACTTAGGCTACAAGTACCGGCACTCCCTCCGCTACGACTTCACCGCACGCCACCTGAGGATGGGACTGGCCGCGGCGCAAGACAGTGGCGAGCCTTTCTTCGCCTATAAAAACACGATGGGGTATGACCACTATGCCTACTTCGTGCAACTCCGACAGTGGGGACGGTGGCAAAACGTGACGGCCGGACACTTCAACGCCCAGTTTGGCATGGGCCTGGCACTCAACACGGGATTCAGTCTGGGCAAGGCGGCCCTGCTGTCCAGCCTGGGACGTGCCGCCAACGGCTTCCGACCGTCGCTCTCGCGCAGCGCGGCCTCCTACTTCCAGGGGCTGGCCGCCACGGTAAGCCTCAGCCGCCGACTGACGCTCAGCGCCTTCGCATCCTGCCGACCGCACGACGCCACCCTCAACAAGGACGACGGCACCATCGCCACCATCGTCAAAACCGGCTACCACCGCACGCCCCAAGAGATGGCCAAGAAGAATAATGTATACACCACTACCTCGGGAGCCAACCTGCACTACTTCCAAGGCGGATTCCGCCTCGGACTCACCGCCGTATACACCTACCTCAGCCGACCGCTCCGCCCGGACACCCGCGCGCTATACCGACGCCACTATCCACAAGGCAACCAACTGGCCAACCTCGGCCTCGACTATGGCTACACCTCACGCCTGCTGAGCGTCAGCGGAGAGACGGCCACCGACCGCCACGGCTCCATCGCCACCGTGAACAGCGTGGCCCTCACCGTGCCCTACCGCCTGAATATCGTGCTGCTGCACCGCTATTACTCACGCGGCTACACATCGCTCTGGGGCAACAGCTTCAGCGAGGGCGGACGACTGCAAAACGAACAAGGCGTCTACCTGGGCACCGACTGGAAGCCCACCAGCCAACTAAGACTCACCGCCTACATAGACTACGCCCACTTTGCCGACCCCCGCTACAGGGTGTCGGCGGCGTCCGACGCCTTTGACACCCAAGCCACAGCCACACTCACGCTCGGCCCTTGGACCCTCTACGGACGCTACCGGGCACACACACGCTATTGGGACAACGACAAGAAAACGGCCCTCGTACGACAGACCACACAGCGGGGACGGCTCAGCGCCAGCCACAGCCACGGACCATGGACCACCGTCACCCAAGCCGACTGGGCGATGGTGACCGGCTGCGACCAAGGCTATATGCTGTCGCAACGGGTGGGCTGCAAGCCCTTACGCTGGCTGCAACTGCATGTGGACGCCCATTACTTCCACACCGACAGCTACGACAGTCGCCTGTACACCTACGAACCCGGACCGCTCAACAGTTTCGGCATGACCGCCCTCTCGGGCCACGGACTGCGCTGCATGCTGATGGCACGCGCCGACCTGAACAGCCACCTCATGCTGATGGCCAAAACCGGAACCACCAAATACCTGGACCGCAGCACCATCGGCACAGGACTCCAAGCCATTGAAGGCTCTTTTATGACCGACCTTGACTTCCAACTAAGATGGAAATTCTAAAGCCCATTTATACAAAAAAGCGCCATAAAAGACAAACAAGGTATGCACAATCACCCCTCAAATGTGCAAAAACCGTTGCTTTTTAGCGATTTTATTTGTATATATGAATAAAAATTAGTTACTTTGCAGCCGAAAATTTCGGAAACAGAAATCATTATTAACATTTTAAAAATTAAAATCATGTCAGAAATTGAATCAAAAGTAAAGGCAATCATCGTAGATAAACTGGGTGTTGACGAGGCAGAGGTAAAGCCCGAAGCAAGCTTCACCAACGATCTGGGTGCTGACTCTCTGGATACTGTTGAGCTCATCATGGAATTCGAGAAGGAGTTCGGTGTTTCTATTCCAGACGACAAGGCTGAGAAGATCGCTACCGTAGGTGACGCCATCAGCTACATCGAGGAGAACGCAAAATAATAATATTTTCTTATTCACGCGTTGCTGCGTTTAGCGTTTAGCGTTTAGCGGATTTCAACCCTATCTGAAGACGTTTCTCGAATGGACTTCACTAAACGCTAAACGCCAAGCGCTTTTAATTTTTGACTGTACATGGAATTAAAAAGAGTTGTTGTAACAGGTCTGGGAGCTGTGACTCCCGTGGGCAACACTCCTGAGGAAACCTGGAACAACCTGGTGAACGGAGTGAGCGGTGCCGCACCTATTACATTGTTTGACGCATCTAAATTCAAGACTCAGTTTGCCTGCGAGGTAAAGGGTCTGAACGTAAACGATTTTATCGACCGCAAGGAAGCCCGCAAGATGGACCGCTATACACAGCTGGCCATGATTTCCGCCATTCAGGCTGTCAACGACTGCGGAATGGACCTGGAGCAGGCCAACAAAAACCGCATCGGCGTGGTGTTCGGCGTGGGCATCGGCGGTATCAAGACTTTCGAGGATGAGGTGAAGTACTATGGCCTGCACGAGGCCGACGGTCCTAAGTTCAACCCCTTCTTCATCCCGAAGATGATCGCTGACATCGCTGCCGGACAGATTTCTATCCGCTTCGGATTCCACGGTCCCAACTATACCACCACATCGGCCTGCGCCTCTTCCACCAACGCCCTGGCCGACGCTTTCAACCTGATTCGTCTGGGCAAGGCCGACGCCATCGTGGCCGGTGGTGCAGAGGCTGCCATCTGCGCCTGTGGCGTGGGCGGCTTCAACGCCATGCACGCCCTCTCTACCCGTAACGACGATCCCCAGCACGCCTCTCGTCCGTTTAGCGCCAGCCGCGACGGATTCATCATGGGCGAGGGTGCCGGCTGCCTCATCCTCGAGGAGCTGGAGCACGCCAAGGCCCGTGGCGCCAAGATTTACGCCGAGATGGCCGGTGCCGGCATGAGTGCCGACGCTCACCACATCACCGCCTCTCACCCCGAGGGTCTGGGAGCGCGCCTCGTGATGGAGAACGCCCTGGAAGACGCAGAGATGAAGCCCGAGGACATCGACTACATCAATGTTCACGGCACTTCCACACCCGTGGGTGACATCTCGGAGGTAAAAGCTATCCAGCAGGTATTCGGCGAGCACGCCTACAAGCTCAATATCAGTTCGACCAAGTCGATGACGGGTCACTTGCTCGGTGCCGCTGGCGCCGTAGAGGCCATGGCTTCTGTCCTGGCTGTTAAGAACGACATCGTGCCGCCCACCATCAACCATGAGGAGGACGACAAAGACGAGAAGATTGACTACAACATGAACTTCACGTTCAACAAGGCACAGAAGCGCGAGGTGCGCGCTGCGCTGAGCAACACGTTCGGCTTTGGCGGTCACAACGCTTGTGTCATCTTCAAGAAATATGCTGAATAATTATATCATAGACAGAATAAAGCTCCCTTTCCGCAAGGAGAAGGAGCTTTTTTCTTCTCTTTACGACATCATGGGGTTTTATCCCCGACGTATCGAATACTATAAACTGGCGCTGATGCACAAGAGCGTGGCCAAGCGTAACGCCAAGGGCCGCCCCCTGAACAATGAGCGCCTGGAGTTTTTAGGCGACGCTATACTCGACGCTGTGGTGGGCGACATCGTATACCGCCATTTTGAAGGCAAGCGGGAGGGATTTCTCACCAACACCCGAAGCAAGCTCGTGCAGCGCGACACACTCAACAAACTGGCCCAGGAGATGGGCCTCAACCACTTGATTTTATCAGCGGGACAGACCAACTCGCACAACAGCTACATGGGCGGCAACGCCTTTGAGGCGCTCGTGGGTGCCATCTATCTCGACCAAGGCTACGACGCCTGTATGCGGTTTATGCAGCGACGTGTGCTGGCCCAGCTCATTAACATCGACAAGGTAGCCTATAAAGAGGTGAACTTCAAGAGCAAGCTGATAGAATGGAGCCAAAAGAACAGGGTGCGGCTCGACTTCAAACTGGTGGAGCAGCACAAGGAGAACAACAGCAGCCCCGTATTCTGCTATCGCGCGATGATAGAGGGTCTTGAGGGCGGAACAGGCAAAGGATATTCCAAGAAAGAGAGTCAGCAGTTGGCGTCGAAGGAGACTTTACAGAAACTCCGCCGCGAACCGCAGTTTATCGATGCCGTGTTTGCCGCCAAGGCCGGTCGCACCAAGATGGAGGAGGAGCCTGTGGAGAGTGTGCCCGACACGGAGGAAAGCGCCAACTTCATCATCTCGCAGCCTAAGCCGGCTACTGACAAAGCCCCGGAACCGGTACACGACGTGACACTGGCCGAAAACCCCAAATTAGAAAAGACGGCCGACACACATGACATCGACGAGTTTGACCTGTCGGACATCACGGCCACGCCCCAGGAGGAGTCAAGAGAAGATATTATCGCAAAAGCCGAAGCCATGGCTTTTGCAGAGCCTAAAAATATAGAATAAGCACAGCGGGACATCCGCTTTTTCGTCATCACAATCGAGTGCGTATGGGTCTAAAAGATGTTTTGACCCATACGCACTTTTGTATTTCCCCACTTGTGTGACGATGAAAAAATAAATTGGTATGATTTGAGCCTCATATTTTTGAGCTATT
>CALGHW010000062.1 GCA_937916075.1 uncultured Prevotella sp. | reverse complement strand
AGCTCAAAAATATGAGGCTCAAATCATACCAATTTATTTTTTCATCGTCACTTAAGGTATTCAGGAAATTCAACTATTGTAGTCGTGCGTGATATTGTGGCGCACATAAGCCCGGTGGCCGTAGACGGCTATCACGACAAAGCACACCAACGGAATCAAGAACGAGGTGTTGGTGGCGGGAAGGCCCCACACCGAGCAGTCTGTGTCTATCATGGCTGCCTGAAGCGGTGGAAACACCGACCCACCCAAAATAGACATAATCAGGCCGGCACCGCCCACCTTCACATTGTCACCCAGGCCCCGGAGCGCAATACCATAAATCGTGGGAAACATCAGCGACATACAGCCGCTCACAATGACCAGACAGTAAAGCCCCGTGCGGTCGGTGAAGAGTATCACGCCACACACGGCAGCCATCGCCACCACCGACAGGATGGACAACAGCCGCCCCGGCTGGATATACTTCAAAAACCAAGTGCAGACAAAACGGCTGCAAGTGAACAGCACTAAGGCGGCGATGTTAAACTTCTGCGACAGTATCTCGGCCGAACGCTCGTCCATCCCCTCGCCCATGAGCACCCGGGTGCCATACTGGATGATGAAGGTCCAGCACATCACCTGGGCGCCAATGTAAAAGAACTGGGCCACCACGCCCTCACGATAGTTTTTCACCCGCAACAGCTCGCCCAGCGACTGCCGCAGGCTCTTGCCCGAATGGGAGTCGCCATTCATCGGCATCCGCGTGAAATAAATGGCTATCAAGAGGGCCACAATGACAATGCCGATAAAGAGATAGGGCTGAATGAGCACACCGAGGTCATAGTCCTTCACCGCGTCAAACTCTGCGTCCGACAGCTTGGCGCGCGCCGCCGAGTCCATCGGGTTCATCCGGGCCTGCACAAAGTTCATCGCCACATACATGCCCGACAAGGCGCCTATCGGATTGAAGGCCTGGGCCAGGTTGAGCCGCTGGGTGGCCGTCTGCTCGCTGCCCATACAATAGATGTAGGGATTGCAACTGGTCTCCAAAAACGACAGGCCGCAGGTCATCACGAAATAGGCCAACAGGAAGGGCAGATACATACCCGTGGCCTTGGCCGGAAAGAACATCAGCGCACCGACCGCATAGAGCGACAGGCCCACCATCACACCGGCCTTGAACGAACGGCGCTGGATAAACAGGGCCGCGGGAAACGCCATCACAAAATAGCCCAGGTAGAAGGCCACCTGCACCAGCGCGCCCTCTGTCACACTCATACGGAAAATCTTGGAAAAGGCTTTCACCATCGGACTGGTCACATCGTTGGCAAAGCCCCACAAGGCGAAACACGAGGTAATCATCATGAACGGTATCAACAGGCTCACACCGTCCTTGGTGAGCAAACCGTCCGTCTTTTTTGTCTTTATATTCATCAGTAGTTAGGTTTTTTATGGCCGCAAATATACAAAGAATATGACAGAAACGTGCAGACTATCATTAAATGTTGACATGATTTCGACCTGTACAATAAAAAAAAATAGTGGGTGCGTCTCACCGCACCATAAAAAATGGTAGCGGAAATCGACGAACAGACATCCCTATAACATCCCGCCGGAATCATTACCAAGAAGAGCCCAGTTTAGCCTGTTTTGTTGGCCATCTTAGAGCCGGTCACCAAGG
>CALGHW010000061.1 GCA_937916075.1 uncultured Prevotella sp. | reverse complement strand
AGCCTTAACAGAACATACAACAACCTCAGCGGGAGTAGAGAGCTCAAGACCCTCGAAGCTCAGCTCGCCAACCTTGATGCTCTTACCAAGCTTCAGGTTTGTCACGTCGATGTCGAGGTGCTCAGGAATCACCTGGTAAGGTGCTGTCACATTAATCTTACGGATAGAGAGGTTGATACGACCACCATCACGCACACCCTGAGCAAGACCGTTGAGCTTGACAGGAATACCGATTGTGATAGGCTTCTGGTCATTCACCTCATAGAAGTCCACGTGCAGCAGAGCGTCTGTCACGGGGTGGAACTGGAGTTCCTTCAAGATAGCTGTGTGGCTCTCACCATCGATAACGAGGTTGATGACATAGATATGGGGAGTGTAAACAATCTTGCGGAGCTCGGCCATGGAAGCCATGAACGACATAGCTACAGGAAGACCATTCTCACCCTTCTTCTCACCATAAAGATTGCAAGGAATCATACCCTCCTTACGCAGGAGCTTGGAAGCTTTCTTACCCAGGTCTGTACGCTTCTGACCTGTTACGTTAATTTCTTTCATAATAACTTGTGTTACTCTAAATTAAGTTTTGAATAAATTTTGTTTGCCTAATTCACCATCACACGAAAATGTAACTTTTCATCTATGAATCTGAAAAAGCGGTGCAAAGGTAGTTGTTTTTATTGAAACAGACAAAGGTTTGACTAAAAAACTTAATATTTTCAACTTTTTCTTGCATCATAAAAGATTTTTATCTAAATTTGCATCCGAAAGGCGCACCTACAGAGACTGCGTCTTACCAAGAAAATTCAGAAGAGATTTCGACATCATCCGACAGAGAAGAGATTTGACAGACCATTACAATTATGATAAACCGAGAATTAATAAGGATTAAGATAGTCCAGTTAACCTATGCGTACTATCAAAACGGAAACAAGAACATCGACACCGCCGAGAAGGAGCTTTTCTTCAGCTTGTCCAAGGCCTATGACCTATACAACTATCTTTTGGCCTTGATTGTAGCTGTCACAAAGGATGCCCGCAAGCGGCTGGACGTGGCACAGACCAAAGCTCAGCGTGAAGGCACAGATATGCCGTCACAGAAATTCGCCTACAACCGTTTTGCCTTGCAACTGGAAGAAAACAAAATGCTCTGTGACTTCATGGAAGCCAAGAAAAAGTCATGGAATGATGAACCCGAATTCATCAACAAGCTCTACAAGCAAATTACCGACAGCCAGATATACAAGGACTACATGGCCGACACAGAAGATAACTATGCTGCCGACCGTGAGCTGTGGCGCAAGCTCTACCGTACCCTCATCCAGGAAAACGAGGACCTTGACGCCCTCCTCGAAGAGCAAAGCCTCTACTGGAACGACGACAAGGAAATCGTAGACACCTTTGTACTGAAGACCATCAAGCGCTTTGACGAGAAGAAGAAGGCTAAGCAGGAGCTGTTGCCTGAATACGACAGCGAGGAAGACCGCGACTATGCGCGCAAGCTCTTCCGGGCCACTATCATGAACGGTGACGAATACCAGCGCTACATGAGTGAGGCCTCACGCAACTGGGACTTCAGTCGCCTGGCATTCATGGATGTCATCATCATGCAGATAGCCATCGCAGAGATTGTCACCTTCCCCAGCATCCCCGTCAGCGTCAGTATCAACGAATATGTGGACATCGCCAAGCTGTACAGCACTCCGAGAAGCGGAGGCTATATCAACGGTATGCTGGACAACATTGCGCGCCACTTGATTCAGACAGGAAGACTGATGAAGCATATGGACAACAACCGGAAGACTGCTTCCGCCACATCCGCACCAGTTGCGGCTGAGCCTCAAAAGGCCAAGGCCGAAGAAAGTGAAGGCCAAGAGGAAGAAGAGAAGGCATAACGTACAATTCCCCTAAGAAAAGACATACACATTATATAATAAAAAATAGACAGACATGACAACATTGTTTTTGGCTGCACAGGCCGCTCAGGGCGGAAGCAGCGTGAATTTTCTGATTATGATGGTGGTATTGTTCATCATCATGTGGTTCTTCATGATTCGCCCCCAGCAGAAAAAGCAGAAAGAGATACAGAAATTCCAAAACTCACTGTCCGAAGGCATGGCTGTGGTAGTGAACGGCTGCA
>CALGHW010000060.1 GCA_937916075.1 uncultured Prevotella sp. | reverse complement strand
CTTATCAGCAATGGTTTGCTGAATTCCTGGCCGAAAAGGCGCTTGAAACCCCAGACGGTAAAAGGGTTGATATATTTGCCCATAATGAGAGGTCTTCTTATTGTTTAACTCATTGCAAATATACGATTAATCATTTAAATACCCAAACTTAAATATATATTTTATACACTTCCCATGAAAGGACATCTCGCCAGCAGGCTATGTATCCTGATGGACGATATTCTGCCTGGCCAGTTTGACGTAGGCGGCGGGAGTCATGCCGTAAATTTTCTTGAATGCCTGGTGAAAGCTGGCCGGTGACTTATAGCCCACACGCTCAGCGACAGCCGCTATCGTGGTGTTGGCAAACTGGTCGGTATCGGCCAGGAGCTGCGAGGCAGTACGAATGCGGTACTCGTTGAGATAAGTCTTGAAGTTCTTGCCATAGTTTTTGTTGATGACCCACGACACATACTTGGTGTTGGAATTGACCATCTGGGCCAATGTGCTCAGACTGAAATCCGGATTGCAGACCACACGGCTGTCCTCCATGACATGGGCAATGGCCACCAAGAGCAAGTCGGCCTGAGTCTTGGTGAGCAGGTCATCGTCGGCAGAAGCGTCACTGCCGTCCGTATTCTCCGGTGATACCAGCATAGAGGTCTCCTCATTCTCCGTTTCAACGGTCGTCGGAACCGCCTCAGCCTGTTCGGTCTGCTCGGTCTGCACATGTTCTATACTGGAAAATATCTCGTTCTGCATCTGCAACTGGTGGCTGTGCTCCTGGTGCTTCTGGATGAGCAGCCGCTGGGTATTGACCAACCGCCGGTTGACCCTATATATATAAATAAGAAGAACGGCCAGCAACAGCAGCAACGTGGCAATGGTAACCACCACCCACAGCAAGGCTGTGTTCTGGCCCTTGAGCAAGGACAAGCGGCGGTCGCTCAACCGGTCTTCATAACTGCTGATAAGACTTCGCTTGCTGTTAAATTCACGCTGCTGAAAAAACGAGTCGGATAGCTGCACAAACTGCTTGTTGTAGCGCACCGACAGGTCGGCCTTGCCCTCCTTGCGGTAAAGAGCGGCCAGCCGCTCGCAGGCCGATGTCAGCGGCCCCACAAAATGTCCCCGTTCGGCATACGCCTTACACCTCAGATACCTCAGCCGCCTTCAGGTCGCCACTCTCCTCATACGCCGTGCCAATCTGCCCCATCTCGGCCGCCACATAGCGTCCGTTCATGTTGTGATTGGCGGCATACTTCATGGCCTGGGTATGAAAATAGATAGCTCCTTTGTAATATTTTCTGGCTTTTGCCAAAAACGCCTGGTTCACATAGGTATAAAAACGGTTCTGGTCCACATTGCCCATACGGAGCGTGCCGATGGAGCGGTAGCAGGCTTCCGCCTCTTGCTCCTTGCCGAGCATGGCATAGCAGAGGAGCATATTAGCCTTCACCTTCGACGCAATAGAGTCATTTTTGAGTGCGGCGGCCTTCCGCAGGCATAGCTCATAATAGTGCAAGGCCTGGTCGTAGTCGTCGAAAATAGTGTAAGTGTTGCCTATGGTCAGTATCGCCCGCATATAGGCCAACTCATTACCCGTCTGGTCGGCCTGGTCCATGGCCTCGCCCAGTATCTCCAGGGCATCCATATATCGTTCAGCCCGGTAATAGTCAGTTCCCAACATGACCAGGCTGTCCACCGGCAGATGGCGGGCGCTGGCAGAAAGGAGCGACGGCAACAACGACAGGATGACGATGATGAGATATCTTTTCATGATGGTTCTTCTTGTTTGCAGGTGCAAATTTACTAAGATTTTGGCATTTTTTATTCAATTTCATGAAATTGTAGGATTGATTTGTTGTAGGAACCTCACTTTTGCTGTTAAATTGCTAATTTTGCAAGCGAAATATTTATCAAATTGTCTAATTAACATCGTATTTTATGAAGAGATTAACATTACCTTTGGTTACTTTTCTCTTTATGTCACTCTCTGGTGGAGCGCAGACAGTCGTCAAACCCGGCCAGCAGAAGGTGAACGCACAAGAGCTGAAAGCAACGCTCAATCCCAACGACGTGTCCTTCTTGGCCGTGCCCGAGAAGGTGGAGGGTATCATCCCCAACACAAGCATCCGCAAGGCGGCTTCCGCACCCGTAAGAAAGCAGTTGCCCCGGCGCGACGCGGCCGTGACCGATACCGTGCAGTATTTCGCCATCGCCCAGTCGTTCCACAAGAATTACACCTTCAATTATGACGGAGGAGACATCTACAGTTATAATATAGGACTGGCCCTGAACGGCACCAAGGCCACCATCACCAATCTCTTCGACATGTACAACCAGTCGGCCACAGCATGGGCCCGAAGCTGGGACTATCCCGTGGACGGTGTGTATGACGCCGATGCCAAGACCATCACGATACCCACCACGACCAACGGTATCGTCTGCGGCAACTACGGTGGCTCTTACGATGCCATCCTCGTGGCCGGCGAGGTTACCGAGGGAGGTAGCATCAACCCCTCTGACAACCTCATCTTTGATGTCACCACCAACGACGACGGAAGCATCGCCACGCTGACCGCCCGCAACAACTTCCTGGCCCGATACACCTATGGCACCATCCGTGTCATCAAGTCGTTCTCGGCCAACCTGCCCAAGGCTGGCGAAGCCAACCTCAAGACGTTTACCGAGTCGGAAGACTTCGGCGAGACCTTTGTGGACACCAAGACAGAAAAGTCTGTCACCTTATATAATACGGGAGGCATGGATGCCGAGTTTGCCATGGAATTAGAGTCGGACGACGACGTGTTCACCTCCGACGTGATGACCGGCACCATCCCCGCCCACAGCGCATTCGAGCTGCCCTTCACCTTCCTGACTTCCAAGGCCGGCGAGTATGAGGGCATCGCCACACTGACCTACGACTCCGGCGACGGCGACAAGACCCTCGTCATCGACCTGGCCGCCAAATCCAAGGACTATCCCGACTACTCGGCCGCCATCAAGAACGGTGACTTCAAGGTGACCACCGGCATCGACTTCCCCTTCGAGATGGCCACCCTTGCCGACGGCACCCAGGTGGCCCAGTCGGGCACCCACGGCAAGTATGGCAGCTCCTGGCTGCAGCTCGACTTCACCGTGCCCGAGGGCAAGCTCGCCACGGTGAGCTGGAAGGGCGTGAGCAACAACGTAAGCTACTGGTATCAGAATGCCGGCGGCTACTTCATCGACACGCTCGACGGTGCCAAGGCCTCATTCACCGGCGCCGCACAGGATATGTCGGGCAGCTGGGAGTTCGCACCCGGCAAGCACTTCATCCGCTACCAATATGACGGCGAGTCCTACACCGGACTGGAGGACAACCACCTCTATGTACATGACATCGCATACAGCGAGACAGCCCTCAAAGCCGACTCGGCCACTCTGCTCACACCTGAGGTGTCATTAGGCAACGATGTGCTCGCAGCCGGCGGCTACAGTCTGAAGACGGGTGTCATCACCCTGAAGAACACGGGTGCCAACGACCTCACCGTCACAAAGGTGAGCAGCGACAACAAGGAGTTCTCCGCCGACATCAGCGGGCTCGCCGCCACCGCCACCATGAACGAACTGTCCATCCCCGTGAAGATGGAGACCAAGACTTCCGGCGACAAGGAAGCCAACTTCACCATCGAGACTTCGGCCGGCACATTCAAGGCCGTCGTGAAAGCCTCTGTCATGGATATGCCCGACTTCGGCAGCCTGGTTACCGAGGGTGCCGAATACATCACCAGCTGGGAAGTGAACCCCGACGCCCCCTTTATCATCAAGGACGGCAAAGCCGTCAACAAGAACGCCGGCGACAACAGCGTGGCCATCAACGCCTCGTTTAAGATGAACCTCAACATACCGGAAAACAAGATTGCCTACGTGTCATGGGAGGGCCGCAGCTACGGACGCCCCGTTGACAGCATCGGCTATACCCACTATTACAGCAGCTATGCCGCCATCGATATCCAGCACCCGATGAGTGGCGGCACCCCCGCCTTCTACGGACATGATGTAGATGCCAGCTCGACAGCGCTCGAAGACTCTTGGACCTATATGCTGGCCTGTGTGCCCGGCAACCACCACTATGAGTGGCGATGGGTACACAATGGCGACGGCACAGTGCCCGAAGGCGATTATTTGGAAATCTCCAACATCAAGATTCGCGTGGAGGACTTCAAGGAGAACAATGTGGAGGTGGTGAACCCCGAAATCACATTCGACTCCACCTATGTGGGCTACAACCGCTACACCACAGCCAAGGTGACGCTCCGCAACACAGGTTCCGCCCCGCTCAGCGTCAGCACCATCACAGGCGACGCACCTTTCTACGGCGTGGAAACCACAGATGTAGCCCAGTTCAACAACACCATGGACGTGACCCTCTGGTTCTTCCCCACTGAGCCTGGCTCGTTTGACGGCAACGTGACTCTCAAGACCAGCGCCGGCGACGTGACCGTGAAGTGTCACGGTGTGGCCGAGAGTGCCACCGAGAAGGGCTTTATCTACCTGGGCGACTTCGAGGACGACGCCTACGGATGGTCTACCTATGACGCCGACAAGGACGGTGAGACCTGGAACCTCGGTTCCAACCTCTGGGGCGAATACGCTGAATATTGCCACAGCGGCAAGCAATGTCTGGCCTCCGTGTCTTACAGCAACTACCTCGGCGCCATCACACCCGACAACTGGACCCTGTCGCCCGTCATCACCATCCCGGCCGAGGGTGCACAGCTCTCTTACTATGTAGCAGCCTTCAGCCCCAAGCGTTTTGAGGAGCACTACAGCATGTATGTGCAGCCCTACGACTCCACCACCTTCTCTGTAGACCAGGTGAAGTTAGGCACACCGCTCATCTCAGAGACCCTCAAGGAGGAGAACGGAGCCATGGACGGATGGAGCCTCCGCCAGTTTGACCTCAAGGACTATGCCGGCAAGCAGGTGGTCATCTGCTTCCGCCACCACGACTGCAACGGACAGTATATCCTCCGTCTGGACGACGTGAACGTGATGACCTACAGCGGTGCGGCCGCCATCCGCAACCTCACCAAGAATGTGCCGGGCAACACCGCCGAATACTACACGCTCGACGGCCGCAAGACCAACGCCCTCTCCCGCGGACTCAACATCATCCGCACACAGCGGGAAGACGGCACTGTGGTGGTGCGCAAGGTTATCCGATAAAGACAAAACGACAAACACATGATGAAAAAACTCATTCTATCCATCTTTGCATTGCTCGCCCTCTCAGAGGCGGGCAATGCACAGGTGTCGGGCATGAACATCGGCTACTGCCAGGGAGAGGCAGGAACTTTCCCCTCCACGTCTGACGCCTACTTCTCCAAGATGTCCACCAAGAAGCAGACCTGGACCAGCGGCGCCATCCTGCTCAGGGAAGACCGCATACAGAGCCTGGCGGGCAATGAGATTCGCGAGATTCGCGCCTACATGACCTCCAAGCTCAATGTAGACTCGGTGTCCGTATGGGTGAGCGAGAGCCTCGACGGGCCGGTGCTCTCTTCCGACACCATCACCAAGGACACGCCCATCAACAAGGAGTGGAACACCGTCACACTGACACGTCCCGTGAGCGTGACCCGCGACATGAAGAAACTCTATATTGGCTACTCCTACCACCAGAAGAGCACTTCCAAGGCACTGAGCCTCCTGGAAACGCCCACCCCGGGCTACTCCTGCTTTGTACGCTCAGGCAGTGACGCCTGGGCCGACTACAGCAACCAGTATGCCACCTGCGTGGAAGCCATCGTCTACGGCGACAACCTGCCCAAGTATGACCTGGCTCTCGAGCAGCTCGACGTGCAAGAGCACTATGTCGTGGACGACGGCTCGCTCAACCTGACCCTCAAGGTGCGCAACAACGCCACGGTCACCATCACTGGCTTCGACGCTGTGTGTGCCATCGACGGCACCGACGAGAAGTACACAGCCCACTGTGACTCGGCCATCGCCTATGGCGAGACCAAGACCATTCCCGTCACCATCCATCCCTCGGCCATCCAGACCATGGACCCCGCCACGCGCACCGTCACCGTGACGCTGGCCAACCTCATGGAGGGCGAGGACGAGGTGCCCGCCGACAACACCCTGTCGGGCACATTCGGTGTGACGCTTCACAGCTTTGTGCGCAACGTGCTCCTGGAGGAGTTCACCACCGAGAAGTGTACCAACTGTCCCCGCGTGGCCAGCTATGTGCATGCTGCCATGAACGAGCCGGAGTTTCAGGGACGACTCAACACCATGGAGAACCACGCCGGTTACTACACAGACTCGTTTACAGCCTCCTTCCACAACGACTGGATTTGGTTCTACGACAATGTGTACGCCCCCGCCACCATGTACGACCGCGCTGCCTATGAAGGCGACGAGACGCCTGTATCAGGCCCCGGCAGCAAACAGGAGCTCTACGAGAACATCCGCTACCGCATGCGCCAGACGGCCTTCGTGAGCCTGAAGGTGAAGGCCAACGTGGACGAGAGCAACCAGCTGATTCATGTCACCGTGACCGGACAGCGCGCCAAGAAGGACTTTACCCTCCAACCGGCCCGCATCACGGTGGTGCTCACCGAGACCAACCTGCCCGCCATCAGCCAGGCCGGTGCCAGCGGCGAGTATATCCACTACAACGTGGGACGACGCATCAACAGCACTTGGGGCGACGTGATTGAGTGGAACGGTGATGACTATACCTACACCTGCGACATCCCCTACACCCAGAACTACGACATGAACAACCTCGGCATCTTGGCCTTCGTGCACGACTATGACCCGAACGACAAGACCAAGTGTGAGGTGGCCAACTCGGCCGCCATCACCAGCAAGGAGTTCACAGGCATCACCACGGGCATCGCCACCGCCAAGTGTGCCCCGACGGAAGCCAAGACCGAAATCTACGACCTGGCCGGCCGCAAGCTCACCAGTCTACGACAGGGTGTCAACATCGTGGTCTGCAATGGCAAACGGACGAAGGTAGTGAAAGACTAAATACGAAAAAAGGCCCGCCAGGAGCTATTCCCTGACGCAGCCTTTATAAGTAGGTATTCAAAATGAATCGCATCAATGACTTTATCAAATAGTAATCATGCTTTTAAATGAATTTTGAACACCTACTTAAAACCCGACGGCAATAGAGCATCATCCTTCAGGCTTGTGCTCTATTGCCGTTTTTTTAGTGCCAATTATGAATCTTTCTTGTCGGATTGGGCCAGTTTTTTCTCAAAAGAGTTAATGCCGATCCACCTGTCGAACTTCCGCCCCACTTCCTCGTAATGCGCCACCTGCTTGAATCCGAGTCGCTCGTGCATAGCCAGACTGTCCTTGTTTTCGTCAGTGGCATTGGCAATCAGCACATGATAGCCCGCCTTGCCACATTCCTCCTCCAGATGCTGCACGAGCAAGCGTCCGATACCCTTGTGGCGCGCCTCCACGTCAAGATAGATGGTTGTCTCAAGACTATGGCCTTGGTATCCGGCCCGCGTCTTCCAAGGGTGGGCATAGGTGTAACCCAGTATCTTGCCGTCTTCCTCGTATACGAAATAAGGATGGGAAGAGGATATCTCACTGATTCGGCGGGCCATCTCGTCGGCCGTTATCGGCTCCAGCTCGAGTGTGACTGTGGTGTTGACAATGTAATAGTTGTAAATCTCTGCCAAGCGCGCGGCATCGGCTATACGCACAGGACGTATATGGGAATTTTTTTTCATCATTGTGTGTGTTATTTTGAAAACTAATCTTGGGTGCAAAGGTAGTGATTTATCACGTGGTTTTAGTCATCTTTTGCTTGAAATTTGCCAAATTCAGAGCCAGTCACCTTGGTGGTTGGTGCCAGTCACCAAGGTGGTTGGTACCAGTCACCAAGGTGGCTGGTATCAGTCACCAAGGTGACTGGCTCTAAAATGGCCTTGTTCTTCCGCTGACTCTCCCCTCTTTCGGCACTGGCCTTCCCTGATTGCCCTGGACAGGAATACGGAAAAAGGCCCCGTAAACGCGTCAAAAAGACAAGAAAAGGCTGCGCCAGGACATGATATCCATAGCACAGCCTCTTCTATGACGCTCTCAGCGTTTGGTGTCGCTTACTTGTCGCTGTCAGGAGCCTTGTCGATAAGGTCCATAAACTGGTCGAGCTTCGGCGTGATGATAATCTGTGTGCGGCGGTTGCGTTGCTTGGCCACATCAGAATTGTTGGATGTGAGCGGGTTATACTCGCCACGTCCACCGGCGGTGAGGCGCTTCGGGTCTACGCCATACTGCGTCTGCAGGGCCTGCACCACACTGGAGGCGCGCAGACAAGAGAGGTCCCAGTTGTTGCGGATGTTCTTCATTGAGGCGGCCGAAGTGTTGACAGGCACATTGTCGGTGTTACCCTCGATGAGCACGTCGTAGTCCTTATAGTCCTTGATAATCTTGGCAATCTTGCTCAGCGTCTCGGCGGCGCGGTCGTTGATTTCATAGCTGCCGCTCTTGTAGAGCATGTTGTCGGCCAGAGAGATGTACACCACGCCCTTGAGCACCTGCACATCCACTTCCTTGCTCTCCTCCTTGCTCAGCGAGCGGGTCAGGTTGTTGGTCAGCACCATGTTGAGCGAGTCGCTCTTGCTCTTCACCTCCACCAGGTGGCGGATATACTGGTTGGACTCGTTAATCTGGTCTACCAGCTTCTCGATACTCACATTGTTCTGGCTGGCGTTGCTCAGACTCTTGTCGAGCGATCCCTGCAGGGCGGCATAAGCCTTCTTCTGTGCGGCCAACTGGTCTTCCACACTGGCCAGGCGGGCCTTGCTGGCGGCCAGCTGCTCCTTGGTGTCCTGATAGTTCTTGGTCAGCTCCCGGTTCTCGGTCTGACAGTTCTCCAAATCTTTCTTGCTGGCGCAGCTGCTCATCAGCAGTCCGCCGGCCATCAGCGCCATGAAAGCGAAATTAATAGTCTTCATATTTCTTCTTTTTATTAGTTTTCTGTATGATAATATTCGATTGATAATGCAAAGTTATCTATATGACGGACAAAAAGGAAGAAAGTAGCTTTGAATTAATGTTTATTAATATCTTTTTAGCACCTAACAGACCTTTTACCCGATGGCCGAGGCCACACAAGCCTACAGAAACCGCTATTCTAACAAGGGAAAGGAGATATAGGCGGGACCTTATTTTTAATACATTGTAAACATTCAAGATAGAAGTGCACAGTTTTTGCGTAGAGGAACATCCCTTCC
>CALGHW010000059.1 GCA_937916075.1 uncultured Prevotella sp. | reverse complement strand
ATACAGATGTTGACGGCAATCAGGAGTTTGATGAGGAAGTGTTGCATATGCGCCAGTTGCTGAAGACTCGTCTGGTGGACATGAACCTCAGTGTTCGTGCCCTTAACTGCTTGAAGGCAGCCGATGTCGAGACATTGGGTGACTTGGTTCAGTACAACAAGACTGACCTTTTGAAGTTCCGTAACTTCGGTAAGAAATCGCTCACGGAGCTTGATGATTTGCTCGAGAGTCTGAATCTGTCGTTTGGAACCGATATTTCTAAGTATAAATTAGACAAAGAGTAATCGTCTGTGAGGTGGTGGGCTTGAAGGGCCTACCACCTTGACAGACTCTTTATTCAAAAAAGAAAAAATTAAAATGAGACACAATAAGAAATTCAACCATTTGAGTCGTACTGCATCTCATCGTAAGTCGATGTTGGCCAATATGGCAATCTCGCTGATCATGCACAAAAGAATCACTACGACTCTTGCAAAGGCTAAGGCCCTGAAGAAGTATGTAGAGCCCCTGATCACACGTTCTAAGGAGGATACACCAACTCACGTCGTGTGGTGTTCAGCTATCTCCAGAACAAGTATGCTCTGAAGGAACTGTTCGGTGAGGTTGCCGCCAAGGTAGCCGACCGTCCTGGTGGTTATACACGTATCATCAAGCTCGGAACCCGTCAGGGTGACGCTGCTCAGATCTGCTTCATTGAGCTGGTAGACTTCGATGAGAATATGGCTAAGACCACTACAAAGAAGAAGACTACTCGTCGTTCACGCAAGTCTACAAAGGCCGAGGCTGCACCTGCAGTTGAGACAGCTACAGAGGCTCCTGCTACAGAGGCACCTGCAGCTGAAGAGACTAAGGCTGAATAATATTGCTTATAAACTCTCTTATTTAAGTCCCCGTTTCGTACTTCGAAGCGGGGATTTATATTTTTTCCCCTTTATTTTTGGGCTTCTGATATATAGCATGGTTACGTTAAACATGCCTAAATGTTGAAATCTTAATTCGTTGGTGTTCAGTGATAGTTACCAGAAAGTAACTAAGTCACGTTCTGGTGCTTTCTTGTGCATGACTTGAAAAACTTGTAATTTTGCATTGTCCATCGGTTCAGCAACCGATGGACGTGAATGTCAAGTGAATGGAAAAGCAAGAATACGTACCAAATATCAACATTTAAGATACAAGAACGATGAAAGAGTTAAAGACAATTATCAAGGCAGAACATGCCACAGCAGTAGATTTCGGTCATTTTGACCAGCTCAGTGATTATGTGTTGGAGTTGGGCCCTGAGGTAAAGATTCCGGGCAAGGTTTTTGGAGGTCAGGCTGTGGGTGCTACAGGTGGAGAGTTCTCCTTCCAGTCGTTTGCCCCTGGTACAGAGACAGGTTTTCTGCATACGCATAAGAACCATGAGGAACTCTACTTCTTCCTTCATGGCAAGGGTGAGTTTCAGGTAGACGGTCAGGCGTTTCCCATAGGCGAGGGTAGTGTGGTGAGAGTGGCTCCTGCCGGCAAGCGCTCAGTGCGCAATACAGGTTCAGAGCCTTTGGTAATGCTCTGCGTGCAGTATCGTGGCAACACTTTCACTTCAGACGATGCCACCGATGGTGTGATTCTGAATGAGAAGGTCGTATGGAAATAAGTTGCTGACAGTTACCTGTCACCACTCGAACCAAGACAGAAGTAAACATTCATCATAGAAAATGTAGTATCCGCAATACCTTCGTCTGGTATTGCGGATATTTGTACAGTTCGTAAAGCCAAGAGAGAAATATATTCTCACGTATTTTCGCAGTATGGAAGCATTTACCAATACATTTCTCCCCATCAGCAAGTAAATATTCGACATGGATTTATGAAAATTGCTTTTTTGGGGGGGGCATACGCAAATTCTTTGTATCTTTGCAGGAGATAGAAGGCATTCGGCAATCTGAAAACACGCTTTCATTGCACTCGCTTGCACTATCTTTGCAGCGTATGGGGCAGGCCACAGACATGGCTCCCTCGAATTTCTGATTTGTAAATGTTCAATAAACGATAAAAAGCATGGATAATAGATTCTGTTCAATTTTTCTGCCCGCGTTGGTAATGACGCGAGGCTCCTGCTGGCTTGAAAAGGTGACGGTGGGCGACTTGTGCCGTTCTTACCGCATGTATAACGACTACGACGCTGACAGGGATGATGTGGACTGGAAGCGCATGCGCCTGCGCCGCGCCAGACTGGGATCGCGGAAGGCCGTGGTTGTGGACTATCGTGAGAAGGAGGAAGGCTTTGGCGTCTGCTCTCTCGTGACCTACAGCGATGACGATGCGCAGCCTGTGCGCTGCTACACTTTCAGCGCCGACACCGGGCTTGACAGCCGTGGGGGCGGACTGCTCCGCGAGAACAACGGTGACATGACCAGTACCCGTCTGCAGCGTTACGGTTTCGACATATCATGGCGCACCGTGGTCGGGGCCGTGAGGATTCACGAGAGGCAAAATCCGTTGGCGGAACGCAAACAGGAAGACGTGTTCCCGGACGTGTAGACTACTTGCCGTTTTCTTTGACACTAAGTAGGCGATTTTAGAAGAATCGCATATATGACTTTGTCAAATAGTTGACCTTTATGATTTACCGTATTTTCAGAATTAATGTAAAAAAACAAAGCCTAATGAGACAGTTATATCACCTCTTGCTGCTTATCCTGTTGACCGGTGTCCCCGTGTCCTTGTACGCTCAAAAAAATGAGTCGGCCGACAAGACATCCCGCCGCACCGTTTCCCTGTGGGGCCACGTGAGAGACTCCTTCACCAAGGTGGGCATACCCGGTGTGAAAATCACCGTGATGCTCGAGGACAGCACCGTGGTGGACACGGGCCGCGTGTTCCGCACCGGCAACAACTCCCTCAAGGCCGACTATGCCTACCGGTTTAAGATACCGGCAGAGCCCTGCCGGCTGATTATCCGGGCCCAGCATCCCGACTATGAAGACACCTACGTGAACTACCATATACGCTACATCGCGCGCAACAGCTTTTTCGACGCGCCGTGGCACTACATGAAGCGCCGCTCCTCCGTCACCACCGCCTACGAGGGTGCGTCGCTCCGTGAGGTCACCGTCAAGGGCACCCGCGTGAAGATAGCCTATCGGGGCGACACCATCGTCTACGATGCCAGCGCTTTCAAGCTGCCCGACGGCAGTATGCTCGACGCCCTGGTGCGCCAGCTCCCCGGAGCCGAGCTCAAGGACGACGGCACCATCACCGTCAACGGCCGCAAGATAGATTATCTCACGCTCAACGGCAAGGACTTCTTCAAGGGCAACAACAAGGTGATGCTCGACAACCTGCCTTATTTCACCGTGCAGAATCTCAAGGTGTATAACCGGACCACCGACAAGAGCCGCTATCTGGGCCGCGACATGGAGCAAAAGGAATACGTGATGGACGTCAACCTGAAAAAGGAATACCGCACGGGATATCTCGGCAACGCCGAGTTGGGCGGCGCCACTTCCGACCGCTACATGGGGCGCCTCTTCCTCAGCCGCTTTACGGACCACACCAAGGTGACAGCCTTTGCCAATGTCAACAATATCAATGAGACCCGCAATCCCGAGAGCAACGGTGACTGGCGACCCTCCGACGCTCCCGAGGGAAAAACCACCAACCGCTCCGCAGGACTCAACATCCAGACCGACGGCAAGGACGCCATGTACAAGAACTCCCTCAACATCTACGGCCAATGGAACCAGTATGCCAACTACAATACCTTCCGGCAAACCCAGTTCCTGGACAGCGGCAACTCCTATTCCTTGCAGGACAACCGGCAGGACACCCGCAATCGGCAGCTCAGCGTGTCCAACTACTTCAACCTCCAGCTCCCTGTATGGATAGAGTCGGCGACCTCCTTCACCCTGGGCGACACCGACGATGCCATGACCAGCCGTTCCGCCACCCTCAACCGCTCCGTCGACCAGTATGACGATACCTCGCAGGGGCTCGACTCCGTGTTTGCCGCCATGCCGCCTTTTGACATCAGCCAGTCGCTACTGAACAGCACATACAACCGCAGCCTCTTCCACGGCACCAACCTCCAGTTCTACCAAAGCCTGCTCTTGAATAAGAAGCTGCCTTGGGGCGACAACTTGGAGATAGCGCTCAATGGCAGCTATGGGAAACGGGAGAACAAGACCTGGAAAGATTATAATCTCAGCTATCCCCTGGCCAACAAGCCCGACGACGACCGCGACATCTTCGAGAATAGTCCCACGAGGACCTATCGCTATGAAGGCCGACTGGAGTATTACTTCAACTTCCGCAACAAAATGACCCTCCGCCTGTATACGGTATATAATCAGGAGCGGTCACGCGCCACGTATGACTATTATCGGCTGGACCAGCTGGTCGGGTGGGCCAGCGGCCAGCGTCTCCTTGGCGACATCCCCTCCACCGCCGACTCTCTTCTGGCCGTCCGCTCCTTGCTCAACAGCAAATATGAAAACCGCCTCACCCGCAATTCAAAGAACGGCTTCAACCTCCTCTACAGCCGCCAGACTGACAGCACTTACACTTATATGCAATTCCACCTGCCGCTCTACATCCGCAACGAGCAGCTCCACTTCCAGCGGTCGCAGACCGACACCTGCGCCTCGCGTACCAAGCTCTTTGCAGATGGCGAAATCAACATGACATTAGCCTGGAAAAAATGGAAGCGTTATGTCAACATATACGTCAATCATAGGACCCTTTTGCCCGACATGTCCCATCTGGTGGCTTTCGACTATACCAATCCGCTGGCCATCTCGCTCAACAATCCTAACTTGAAGACCGGCCACAGATGGAATGTAGAAGGTCGCTACCAGCATCGGCTCAACAACGACCGCATCTCCTTTTCCATCGCACCTATTTTTTCCTATACAACCAACCCCATACTCACCGGTTTCAGCTTCAACCGCCAGACGGGAGCTTACATCTATCAGCCCCAGAACGGTGACAAAGACTGGACGGCCCAATTGGGATTGGGGACTTCCGGAGCCATCGACAAGAAGCAGTTTTGGACTTTCAATTTCTACACCCAACTGTCGTACAATGTCTCGCAAGTGATGCAGCTCCCGACCGGTGGGCAGATGGCACAGCTTGTAGACCGCCACGACATCAATTCCTGGTCGAGGGGAAACCTGTTCTTCCGCAAGGACAATTTCACTACAGGCATCTCTGGTTCCATCAATATCCGCAAGAATCACTATGACAATGCCGCAGGCACCTCCTACCGTACCTTAGAGTCCGATCTGACCTATGCCGTCAACTATACCATCCCCGTGCTCGAATTCTATGTAGGCACTACATTCAGTTGGCATCATTACGCCAATTCGCTCGGCCAGGTTCCCGCTCAGGACAACTATGTGTGGAACGCCACGCTCAGCCGCTCGTTGCTCAAGGGCAAGAAGCTCACCGTGAAACTGACGGCTTTCGACCTGCTCAACTCCGTGTCAAACTACAACTATTTTGTCAATACCAGTTCCATGACCTTTAAGACCACCGAGCGCATTGGCCGCTACGTGATGCTCAGCCTGGCCTATAAGCTGAGTATCATGCCGAAGAAGAAATGACGGGGGAACTATTCAACCTGTACGGTTGAAGACGAAACATTATAATATAAAGATATTTCATGTCCGCTTAAAGCTTCTTTCAAAGCGGCTGAAACGGCTGAAATGAGAAAGTTGCCTGATTACGAAGAGAAACCTGCCAAGTTTCTCCCCGAAATCAGGCAACTTTCTCTTCGTAATCAGGCAGCTCTATTTTCTTGACATAAATAAATGTAATAAAATATCATTAAGTATAAGCCACTTTGTCACGCTCATGATAGTGGGGGCTGTGCCTCACCGTACAGTTTGAGATGCTCCGTATGTTTTCCACGGCCATGCTAAAGGTTATCCTCACCCTCTATGCGCCCAGATTCCGCTGTCAGCGGCAGAATAGTCATGGCTGTGTTCGCTCGGAGTCCAATGTCATTCCCGTCGGTGACTGTATGTTCAGTCTTTCCCATAAACTGAACCTCCTGTCCACCATCAGCCGGCCGATTAACATAATGTAACTTTCATCAGCAAGTTTTTCAGCAAATCATTTGGAGCATATCCTAATTTTCTCTATATTTGCGAAGTCGAAATAACACATTGGCACAACAAATTGTGGAACCTTTTTAAATATTACTACTATGGAAGTTAACAAGATGATGCAGCAGCTGGAGCAGAAGCATCCAGGCGAGCTTGAATATCTACAGGCTGTGAGAGAGGTGCTCCTCTCGGTTCAGGACGTGTACAACCAGCACCCTGAGTTTGAAAAAGCCAAAATCATAGAGCGAATAGTGGAGCCGGAGCGCATCGTGACGTTCCGTGTGCCCTGGGTTGACGACAAAGGCGAGGTACAGGTCAACTTGGGATATCGTGTGCAGTTCAACAGCGCCATCGGCCCGTACAAGGGCGGTCTGCGCTTCCATCCCTCCGTCAACCTGTCCATCTTGAAGTTCCTCGGCTTCGAGCAAACCTTCAAGAATGCCCTTACCACGCTGCCCATGGGCGGCGGCAAGGGCGGTTCCGACTTCTCCATCCGCGGGCGTTCGGACAATGAGGTGATGCGCTTCTGCCAGGCTTTCATGACCGAGCTTTACCGCAACATCGGTCCTGAGGAAGACATCCCCGCCGGCGACATCGGTGTGGGAGCCCGCGAGATAGGCTTCCTCTTTGGCATGTACAAGAAGCTCACCCACCGGTGGAACGGCGTGATGACCGGCAAGGGCCTGGAGTGGGGCGGCTCGCGCATACGTCCCGAGGCCACAGGCTATGGCGCCCTCTACTTTGTCAACCAGATGCTCCAGACCCACGGCCATGACATCAAGGGCAAGACTGTGGCCATCAGCGGCTTCGGCAATGTGGCCTGGGGCGCTGCCAAGAAGGCCACCGAGCTGGGTGCCAAGGTCATCACCATCTCCGGTCCCGACGGCTACATCTATGACCCCGCCGGACTGGACGACGAGAAGATAGCCTACATGCTGGAGCTTCGTGCCAGCGGCAACGATGTTTGCGCGCCTTATGCCGACGAGTTCCCCGGCTCACAGTTTATCCCCGGACGGAAGCCTTGGGAGGTGAAGTGCGACATTGCCCTGCCGTGTGCCACCCAGAACGAGCTCAACGGCGACGACGCCGATATGCTCCTGGCCAACAAACCCATCTGCGTGGCCGAGGTGTCCAATATGGGATGCACCGCCGAGGCCGTGGACAAGTTTACGGCAGCCCGTCAGCTCTTTGCGCCCGGCAAGGCCGTCAATGCCGGCGGCGTGGCCACGTCGGGCCTGGAGATGACCCAGAACGCCATTCGCCTCACCTGGAGCGAGCAGGAAGTAGACGAGAAGCTCCACTACATCATGCACAGCATCCACGAGCAGTGTGTCAAGTATGGCAAGCAGCCCGACGGATTTATTGATTACGTGAAGGGCGCCAACATCGCCGGCTTCATGAAGGTGGCCAACGCCATGATGGCGCAGGGCATCGTATAGTACGAAACGAAATTAAATTAAAGTGAATCATCAGAAAGCGATAACGATATTATTAGCCGCAATCACTCTTAGCTTTACTCCGTTGCTGGCCCAGAAGCAGCAGCGGGGTAAGGCTTCTTTTTATTCCAAACGGGCCACCGGGGCACGCACCAGCAGCGGCGAGCGGCTGCACCACGACAGCCTGACCTGTGCCCACCGTACCCATCCTTTCGGCACCCTGCTCCGCGTGACCAATCCGCGCACGGACAAGAGTGTTGTGGTCCGTGTGACCGACCGTGGCCCCCATGGCCGCGGGCGCATCATCGACCTGTCGTGGGCTGCAGCAAAGGCCATCGGCATGATCAACCAGGGTGTGGCCACGGTCATTGTGGAGCGGGTCAACGAGACGCGTGTGCCCTACAAGGACGATGTACAGTACGAGTTGCCCGAGCTGGACTTTGAGACCACCGAAACCGGTGCCGCCGCCAACCAGGACGGCATGCATCCGGCTTGGCGTGGCAACAAGAAAAAGGGGAAATAAAAGCTTTCCTTGACGGGAAGTTTTCTTATTTGGAGAGTTTGGTGATATGAAGTAGGTATTCAGAATTAATAGCATACGAATCCAAATAGGGCATAGATTCATATAAATTAATTTTGAACACCTACTTATGATTTTACTTGCGCCGGGTCAAGATGTTGAACTCCTTGACCTGCGAGGTCAGCTCGTTGCCGTTTTGGGCCACGGCCACCTTGATGCTTATCTGTCCGTCCTTCAGCCGCTTGTCGGCCATGACGGTGGCCGTGTAGCGCACGCCCCGTTCGGGAGCGATGCTCTCCACCCGGATGCTGGGCGAGATGTGGACGTGCTTGTTGCCTGTGGTCTCTATCACGGTAGGCAGCACGTTGTAGAGCGTCTGTGGTGAGTGGTTGATAATCTCGAAAGTCACCTGGCACGTCTCTCCGGCCACCATCACGCCGTCACCGCTGGCGTCTACAAAGGTGGCGTTGCGTATCTCGATGAGCGAGTTGAGCTTCACCTCATAATGGGGCGCAAGCTGGGCCAACTGGTCCACGGAAACGGTCTGTGGCTTGACGGTAGACACGGGCGCCTTGGGCGCACTTCCTTGAGCGGGTGTCGCGGGCGAAGGGTCGAGCGTGATGCGGTCGTCACCGCTGTTGGTGGGGTCAAATCCGCTGTTGTCGGCCCGCCGGTTGGCTGTCGCGTTGTAGCGGTCTGTGCCATACAGGTCGTCGCGCTGCTGGTTGCGGCTGTTGCGGTTGCCGCGTGTGGCCCGGTCGCGGTGCTGCTCATACTCCTGTTGCTGGGCCTTGTCGGCCTGTCCGCCCACGGCAGCGCCCACCACGGCGCCGCTGGCCATGCCGATGAGGGTGCCCATGTCGCTGCCCCTCGGTCCGCCCGAGATGCCGCCGATGGCCGACCCGATGATGGAGCCAATGCTGGCGCCGGCGTAAGCTCCCTGTCCGGCACCCGAGTAGCAGCCCGACAGCAACATTACCGCACAGGCCGAATATACCAATCCTTTCTTCATCATATTCTAAATACTCTTGTTTGTTATCATATTGAAGTTGAGACTGCAAATATACAAAAATAAAAGCGACAAGAGCCGCTTTTTCTGCAAAATCGACCACCTTTGGCGAAAGATGAATGGCTTGGCGACATTTAGTGACGCTAAAAAAATAACTTGGTACGATTTGAGTGAGAAAACTATCATT
>CALGHW010000058.1 GCA_937916075.1 uncultured Prevotella sp. | reverse complement strand
ACCCTTTTCAGGAAAATTGCTATGTGGCCAGCGACGATACTGGAGAGGCGGTTATCATAGACTGCGGGGCCTTTTACCCCGAAGAGCGGAAAGCCGTGACGGAATATATCCGTGACAACAAGCTATTACCCGTCAGACTGATAGGCACACATGGCCATATTGACCATCATTTTGGCGACGACACCATTTATCAGGTGTTCGGACTGAAGCCTGAAGTAAGCGGGAAGGACGAATACCTGATGAATCACTTGCCCGAACAGGCCATGACCTTGTGTGACATCAGTTTGGACAGAAAGTCGATACCGCCTGTTGGACGTTATCTGACGGAGCACGACACGATAAGCTTCGGACACCACACACTCACCATCCTGCCCACGCCGGGGCATTCCCCGGGATCTGTTTTCTTTTATTGTGAGGAGGAGCGTCTGGCCTTTTCGGGCGACACACTTTTCCGCATGAGCATCGGCCGCACGGACTTCATACAAGGCAACCATGCGGACATCATAACCAGTCTGCGGACTGTGGTCACACAGCTGCCATCCGATACGCTCATCCTGCCGGGGCACGGCCCACAGACTACCGTCGGAGAGGAGCGTGATATGGACCCATATATCGGCTTGGCGCATTGATTTCATGCTGCCGCCAGCGTAACATAGCTCGGCGCCCATAAGCGATGTGAAGAGCCTTGCAAAGAAATTGTTCAAGCTATTTGCTGAACTATACAAAAAAATTATCCCCCGATTCACATCGAGGGATAAAAACAACACAAACACAAAATAAAACACGGTCCAATGCAATCGACCGGTTTCTTTTCCTTCTATTTGAAGCATAAGGATGCACCAAGCTTCTTCAGCCACACACATCCTTATGCGATATAGTTACTTTTTTACTTACTGGATTCCGTCCTCACGGAGCTTCTTCTGCCAGTTCCATGCGGAACGGAGAGTGTCCTCCAGACTGGTCTCTGCCTTCCATCCCAACACCTTGTTGGCTTTTTCAGGATTGGCCCACACCTTCTCAATGTCGCCAGCGCGGCGCGGAGCAAAGCTCCAGTTCACTTTCACGCCTGTGGCACGCTCGAAGGCTTCCACCACTTCCTTGGTGCTCTCGCCCTTTCCGGTACCGATGTTAAACACCTCAAGCTTGTCGCTGTCGGTATCGAGCACACGTTCCATAGCCTTCACATGGGCCTTGGCCAAGTCTACCACATAGATATAGTCGCGGATGCAAGTTCCATCAGGAGTGTCATAGTCGTTGCCGAATATCTTCAACTCCTTGCGGATGCCCATCGCAGTCTGGGTGACATAGGGTATCAAGTTCATCGGCACGCCATTCGGCATTTCGCCAATGATGGCAGAGGGATGTGAGCCGATAGGATTGAAGTAGCGCAACAAGA
>CALGHW010000057.1 GCA_937916075.1 uncultured Prevotella sp. | reverse complement strand
CCACACCGCTGACACAACTTCTGGGTGCTTCATACACAGAGCTTTACGCCCTGTCGGCCGACAGCCAGTTGGTGGTGTCGACTGACGGCGGACATACTTGGGGTGTGGATGCCCTTGACACCGACGCCTCCCGGCTTCCCTCGCTCGACCTCACCTTGAGCCACACCGCCTTTGCCTATTCAGACAGCACCGACTATGTGCTGCTGGCCGGCAACCGTCCGCTGACAGTTGACAGCACCGGCCGAACGGCCACCGTGTGGCGCAAAATCGTGGAATACGCATCCGTGAAGGAGCCTGCCCAGTGGTCGTATATGGCCTTTGACGACACCAACCACTATCCGTTGCCCCGCCTGAGCCAGCTCACCGTCCTGCCCTATGACAAGAAGTATCTGGCCTTTGGCGCCGCCGGTATGGGCGGCTGTACAGAGAGCGCCTTTGACCGAGTGTATGAGAGTGTCGACGGAGGACTGACCTGGAAAGTGTCGGCCTCTTACTCTTTGCCTGCCACCTTTGACGCCACCACCGCCACCTATGCGGCCACCGTGGACGCCGCCAACAACATCTGGCTGGTCAACGGCAAGACAGGACGCGTGTGGAAGGGCCGCCTGAACCGCCTGGGATGGAAGTAGAACCCGATAAACACCACGGCGGATGAAAAGACTGTTTCTTTGGGTGTGGATGCTGGTGGCCGTCACGGCGACGGCTTTGGCCCAAGACGACCCGGAATACAAGGCGGAGATTGGGGCCGGAGCCGGTATGGTGGCCTATCAGGGCGACTTCAGTGGTAGCCTCACGAAGAACATGCAGCCCCTGTGGGGCGTGGTGGGCAAGTACCGCTTCAACCCCCGGATGGCGCTGTCGCTCAATATCCTGTCGGGCAAGCTGAAAGGCTCGTCGGACAATGTCAAGACCTGGTATCCCGAGCTGCGTGACACGACCGTCAGCTTCAGTCATTCACTGGTAGACGCCGGTGTGAGGTTTGAGTATAACTTCTGGCCTTTTGGCACCGGACGTGAATACCGGGGCGCACGCGTCATCACACCTTATATAATAATAGGCCTGGGAGCCACTTTCGCCAAGCCACAGTCGGGAAGCGTCTTCACCGTCAACCTGCCCTTAGGCGTGGGCGTGAAGTACAAGTTGGCCACCCGTCTCAACCTGTCGCTTGAAGCCTTGGCCCACTTTACCCAAAGCGACAAGCTCGACGGAGTGGAAGACCCCTATGGCATCAAGCGTGGCGGACTCTTCAAGAATACAGACAGCTACACCACCCTGCAACTGTCACTGACCTACGACATCGTGGCCAAGTGCAAGACGTGCCACAACGACAGATACTAACAAGAATTATAGCATATATATATGACAGAACAATTAGATATGAAACGCATCCCCCGGCACATAGCCATTATCATGGACGGCAACGGGCGATGGGCCACCGAACGGGGCAAGGAACGCAGCTACGGCCATCAGGCCGGAGTGGACGCCGTGCGCAGAATCACGTCAGAGTGTACCCGCCTGGGCGTTGAATATCTTACCCTATATACCTTCTCCACCGAAAACTGGAATCGGCCGGCCGACGAGATATCGGCCTTGATGGGCCTGGTGCTCACCTCGCTCGAGGACGAGATCTTCATGAAGAACAACGTGCGTTTCCGGGTCATCGGCGACTTGAACCGGCTGCCCGAGGCAGTGCGCGCCAAGCTCCATGAGACTGAGGAACATACGGCCGCCAATACCGCCATGACCATGGTGGTGGCCTTGAGCTACTCGTCGCGATGGGAAATCACCAATACCGCCCGTGAGATTGCCCGCGACGTGGCCGCAGGACGGCTTCAGCCCGGCGACGTGACGGAACAGCTCATCAGCAGCCGGCTGGAGACGCGCTTCATGCCCGACCCCGACCTGCTCATACGCACGGGCGGCGAGCTGCGCATCTCCAATTATCTGTTGTGGCAGATAGCTTATTCGGAGCTGTACTTCTGTGACACCTACTGGCCCGACTTCGACGAGGAGGCCCTCCATCGGGCCATCGCCAGCTATCAAGGACGCCAGCGCCGCTTCGGAAAGACCGAAGCCCAGGTGGAAGGACAAAAACAATGAACCAATCATAACGAACAACGACATAAGGAATGTATGATTTCAAGAAGATAGTCGTGCTGCTCGCGGCGACATGCTGTGCCACGGTGGAGACGACGGCTCAAGACAAGATAGTGAATCCGGACATCTCCTACGCCGGCACGCCACGTACCTGTACCATCGGCGGACTGGCCGTAAAAGGTGTGGAGGGCTATGAGGACTATGTGCTGACAGGCCTGTCGGGACTGGCTGTCGGGCAGACCATCACGGTGCCGGGCAACGAGATAACGGAGGCCGTGAAGCGCTACTGGCGCCCTGGGCTCTTCTCCCAGGTGTCCATCACTGCCGACTCTATCGTGGGCTCCAACGTCTACCTGTGCATCCATCTGGCGCTGCGCCCCCGGGTGAGCGTCATCAACTATAGCGGCGTCAAGAAGTCGGAGCGCGAGGACCTCGAAAGCAAATTGGGCATCATGAAGGGCAACCAAATCACGCCCAACATGATAGACCGGGCCAAGATACTTGGAAAGAAATACTTCGACGAGAAGGGCTACAAGAACGCTGAGATCAATATCACCCAGCGAGAGGACGTGGCCAACCCGAACCACGTAATCCTCGACGTGGACATCGACAAGAAGTCGAAGATGAAGGTGCGCCACATCATCGTGGAAGGCAATGAGCATCTGAAGACCTCCAAAATCAAGGGCGGACTGTTTCGCAAGGGCGTGTTCGCCAAGACCCATGAGGCGGGCAAGTTAGGCACGTTCCTCAAGTCGAAGAAATTCACCAACGAGCGTTACCAGAAAGACAAGCAGAACCTGATAGACAAATACAACGAGCTGGGCTACCGCGATATGTATATCGTGAAGGACAGCGTGTGGAACAACGACCCCAAGCACGTGAACGTCTATGTGAAGGTGGACGAAGGACAGAAATATTATATCCGCAACATCTCCTGGGTGGGCAACACCATCGTGTCGTCCGACTACCTGAATGCCTTGCTGGGCATGAAGAAGGGCGACGTGTATAACCAAAAGCAGCTCAACAAGCGACTCACGGAAGACGACGACGCTGTGGGCAACTATTACTGGAACAACGGTTACCTGTTCTACCAGCTCGACCCCACAGAGGTCAATGTGGTGGGCGACTCGATAGACCTGGAGATGAGAATACGGGAAGGCCAGCAGGCCCACATCAGCAATGTGCGCATCTATGGCAACGACCGCCTGTATGAGGAAGTGGTGCGCCGCGAGCTGCGCACCAAGCCGGGCGACCTCTTCTCCAAGGACGCCCTGATGCGTTCGGCCCGAGAGATAGCTTCCATGGGATTCTTTGACCCGGAGAAGGTCAACCCCGACGTTCGGCCCAATGTGGAGGACGGCACGGTGGACATCAACTGGAATCTGGAGCAGAAGTCCAACGACCAGGTGGAGATGTCGCTCGGATGGGGACAGACGGGTATCATCGGACGCCTGTCGCTCAAGCTGAACAACTTCTCCATGCGCAACCTCTTCGGACGCAACAAGATGCATCGAGGCATCATGCCGATAGGCGACGGTGAGCAGTTGGCGCTGAGCTTCCAGACCAATGCCTCCTACTACCAGTCGTACAGCGTGAGCTATTCGGCTCCCTGGTTTGGCGGCAAGCGTCCTAATGCTTTCAGCGTGAGCGCGTTCTACTCTAAGCAGACCGACGTGAACAGCAGCTACTATAACCAGAGCTACATGAACAGCTTCTACAACTATTTGGGTGGCTACAACAGCTACAACAGTGGCTACTACAACAACTACGAGAGCTTCTATGACGACGACAAGTATGTCAAGCTGTTTGGATTCTCCGTGGGATGGGGCAAGCGCCTGCGCTGGCCGGATGACTACTTCCAGCTGTCCATGGCACTCTCCTATCAACGCTATATGTTGCGCGACTGGCAGTACTTCATCATCACCAACGGTAACTGTAACAACATCAACCTCGGCATCACCCTGTCTCGTACCAGCAC
>CALGHW010000056.1 GCA_937916075.1 uncultured Prevotella sp. | reverse complement strand
ACGCCGACAGGCCCCATCGGAGCTGATGCTATCATGCCGATAAGCATCCCCTTGAAGATGAAATTCAATATGTCTATATGTATCGGAAACGGCATAACGGATGCAAAATTGCTAAAAATATACGATATATACAAGTTTTTGAACCTAAATCTTTGTCTTGTCGCCCTTTTTTTAATACCTTTGCGACAAACATTTTATAACATTAAAACTTAAAATATCAGGTAATCATCTATGGACTCACAATCAGCTATCAAACCTTACGTTATCGGTTTGGACCTCGGAGGCACCAACTCCGTTTTCGGCATCGTGGACAGCCGTGGTGACATCAAGGCCACCACAGCCATCAAGACCCAGGGTTACGACCATGTGGACGACTATGTGGCGGCTTCTATCGAGGCGCTGCAGATTATCATCGACCAGGTGGGCGGCATCGACAAAATCAAAGCAATGGGCATCGGCGCGCCCAACAGCAACTATTATACCGGCACCATCGAAAAGGCGCCCAACATCGTGTGGGCCAAGCAGACGGTGCCCCTGGCCAAGCTCTTCTCCGACAAGCTGGGCATACCCGTGGCCATCACCAACGACGCCAACGCGGCCGCCATCGGCGAGATGGCTTACGGCGTGGCCCGGGGCATGAAGAACTTCATCGTCATCACCTTGGGCACGGGCGTGGGCTCGGGCATCGTGGTAAACGGACAGTTGGTGTATGGATCCGACGGACTGGCCGGCGAGCTGGGACACGTGACGATGGTGCGGGAGAACGGACGCTCCTGCGGCTGCGGACGCACGGGATGTCTGGAGGCTTATTGCTCGGCCACGGGTGTGGCCCGGACGGCCCGCGAGATGCTCCAGTCGTCCGACGAGCCTTCGCTGTTGCGCGAAATGGACCCTGAGGCCATCACCTCGCTCGACGTGAGTCTGGCCGCCGGACGGGGCGACGCCCTGGCCCACCGTGTGTTCGACTTCACGGGCCGGATGCTGGGCGAGGCTTGTGCCGATTTCGCCACTTTCTGCAGCCCCGAGGCGTTTATCTTCTTCGGCGGTCTGACCAAGGCGGGCGACTTGCTCATGCGCCCGCTGCGCGAGGCTTACGACGCTCATGTGATGAATGTGTTCAAGGGCAAGGCCAAATTCCTGCTCAGCGGCCTCGACGGTTCGTCGGCCGCCGTGCTGGGTGCCAGCGCCATCGGATGGGATATACAGAAATAATGCGGATGAGCATCTAATGATGTTTGCTATTCTATAAAAAGAAGAAATCCTAACTACTCAGGTTCAAGTAGTTAGGATTTCTTTTTTCGGGGCCTTGACAATACACGCCCCTGTATCCGCACTGTCGCAGTTGGTCAGCGACGACAGGTGCTTATTCGTTATAGCTGGCCGTGAGCTCGCATAACTTGACCACCACCTGCATGGCTTTCTCCATCACCTGGATGGACACAAACTCATAGGGGCCATGGAAGTTGACACCGCCAGCGAAGATGTTGGGGCAAGGCAGTCCGCGGAAACTGAGCTGCGCGCCGTCCGTACCGCCACGGATAGGCTCCACACGGGGCGGTACGCCACACTCCTGCATGGCTTTCAGCACGAGGTCGATGACATGCATATTGGGGTCTATCTTCTCTTTCATGTTGTAATACTGGTCGTTCACGTCGGCTGTGACCGTACCCTCGCCATACTTCTCATTCATGCGGCGCACACAGTCCTCGATAAAGTCCTTGCGGTCCTCAAAGCGGTCGCGGTCGTGGTCGCGGATAATGTAAGACAGGGTGGCCTGCTCGATGTTCGACTTGATGCCCAGCAAGTGGTAGAAGCCCTGGTAGCCCTCGGTGGTCTCGGGGGTCTCGTCGGCCGGCAGCATCGAGGCAAACTCTACGGCCAGGCGGTTGGCGTTGACCATCTTGCCCTTGGCATAGCCCGGATGCACGCTCACGCCCTTGATGACAATCTTGGCCGAGGCTGCATTAAAATTCTCAAACTCCAGGTCGCCCAGGTCACCGCCGTCCATGGTGTAGGCCCACTCACAGCCAAACTTCTCCACGTCAAAGTGGTGGGCGCCCATGCCTATCTCCTCGTCGGGATTGAAGCCCACGCGGATGTCGCCATGCTTGATTTCCTTGTGGTCGCGCAGATAGCACATGGCCTGCACTATCTCGGCGATACCGGCCTTGTCGTCGGCGCCGAGCAGGGTGTGGCCGTCGGTGACGATAAGGTCCTCGCCCACATGCGACAACAGCTCGGGAAACTTCTTGGGCGACGACACGATGCCCTCCGACAGGAGGATGTCCGACCCGTCGTAGCCGCGGACAATGCGCGGATGGATGTCGGCTCCGCTGCAGTCGGGGCTGGTGTCATAGTGGCTGATAAAGCCGATGGTGGGCACGGGGGTCTTCATGTTAGACTTGAGCGTGGCGTAGATATAGCCCTTGTCGTCGAGCTCCACATCGGAGAGTCCTTCGCGCTCCAGTTCTTTCTTGAGATATTCGGCAAAGAGCAGTTGCTTGGGCGTGCTGGGCACACTCTGACTCTCTTCGGCCGACTGGGTGTCAAACTTGGTGTAGTTCAGAAATCTTTCGGTAATGTCCATATTCTTGTTATGTCTATATGATTATATTGATGATGCAAAGGTAATGCAAATGGGCGACATGATGAAATGAAAAAGTTTAAAAAAGAAGATGACGCTCATTTCTTCACCGCCTCCAAGGTCTCCAAGTCGGGCTCCTCGCCCACCACCCAGAGGATGTCGCCCTTGGCAAACCGACGTGTGGGACTGACTCTCGACAGGGTTTCCCTACCTTCTTCCAGCCCCACCACCATGCAGCCGTATACCTCACGGATGCCGCTCTCCGAGAGGGTCTTGCCCACAAAGGGACTGCGCCCCGTGAGCACAATCTGGCGCAGGCGCATCTCATGGCTCTCGATATCGGCGGCATCGTCGGAATATACCTCGGCCTTGAGCCCGTCGGCCAGGCGCGAGAGTTGGTCGTCGCCACCGATGGCCTGCAGGCGGTCGCCGGGGAAAACTACTGTGTCGCCGTCGGGGATGTTCACCCGGTGGCCGGCACGCAGAATACTGCTCACATCGACCCCGAAGCGCGAGCGCAAGGCCAACTCGCGCAGCGTCTTGCCGGCCCAGAGCGAGGAGGCCGGCACGTCGAGTTCGGCCATGTGGATATCGCGGTCCAGCAGGTGGCCCTCATACAGGGGGCGCTTGCGTCCCTCCACCTGCGCCTGGATGTCGCGCGAACGGAGGTTCTGGATAAACATACGCTCCAGCCGGATGCTGCTGCTCTTGAGCCGCCGCGAATAAATCATCACGGCCACCAAGCACAAGGCCACGCTCAGCAACAGAGCCGGGGCAAAACGGCTCAAGCTGTAGCACACGTAGAACACAAAGCCCGAGGCTATCACGATGCGCACCACGATGGTGAAGATAAGCGGCAGATGGTTGAGCCGGCTCTCGCTCCACAAGGTCTTAAACTCCTCGCTGTGGTTTTTCTTCATCACCATGGCCCGCAGGAAGGGGCCCATCAGCACGATGGTGAGCAGACCGCACAACAGGCGGACAGCCCAGTCATGACCGGGCAACAGCCGGGCCACCAAGGGCAGGAAGAAAGAGAACATCACCACGATGACAGCCGTGGAAAGAATGGCGTAGACCACCGTGTTGACCAACAACTGGCGCAACAAGCTGCGCCAACGGCTGGTGGCGGCGGCGGCCGACGGATGGCCCAGCGTGATATGGTTGAGGGCCGACACCACCCGGCGGGGCAACCTACGCTCCAACAGGGCGTAACAGGGCGTGGCCAGGCGTATCATGTAAGGGGTGAGAAACGTGGTAATGACACTCACGGCCACCACCACTGGATAAAGGAAACGGCTGATGACACCGAGCGACAAGCCGAGCGAGGCGATGATGAAGGCAAACTCACCGATTTGAGCCATCGAGAAGCCACAGCGCATGGCCGTCTTGAGGGTCTGTCCGCTGAGCAGGTAGCCCAACGACCCAAACACGGCCTGCCCCACGAGGATGGTCAGCACAATGGCCACGATGGGCCAGGCATAGTCCACAATGACACGGGGCTCCACGAGCATACCCACAGAGATAAAAAAGATGGCGCCAAACAGATTCTTCACCGGCTCCACCACTTTCACTATCCGGTCGGCCTCGACAGTCTCGGCCAGGATGCTGCCCATCACAAAGGCGCCAAAGGCGCTGCTGAAGCCCACCTCGGTAGACACCACGGCCATCAGGCAGCACAGGCCGAGCGACACGACGAGCAGGGTCTCGGCATTCATCAGCTTGCGGCAATGGCGCAGCAACAGGGGGATGAGGAATATGCCCACCACAAACCACAACACCAGGAAGAAGCCGATGCGGGCCACGCTCTCCAGCATCTGTCCGCCATCGGGGCTGCTGCCCTGGGCAATGGCCGAGAGCATGACCATCATGACGATGGCCAGCACGTCCTCCAGGATGAGCACGCTCATCACCAAGCCGGCAAAGCGCTGCTGGCCCAGTCCTATGTCGTCGAAAGCCTTATAGATGATGGTGGTGGAACTCATGGCGAGCATACCGCCCAGGAAGAGACAGTCCATCTGGCTCCACCCGAAGAGCTTGCCCACCGTCACGCCCGACATCATCATGCAGAAGATGATGGTCACGGCCGCTATCACGGGCGCGGCGCCCATCTTGATGATTTTCTTGAAGGAGAAGTCGAGTCCCAAGGAGAAGAGCAGGAAGATGACCCCGATATTGGCCCAGGTATCCACATCGACATGGTCCACCACGCTCATGGTATAGGGCATCTGCGGACTCACCAAAAATCCGGCCACGATATAGCCCAGCACCAGTGGCTGGCGCAATTTCTTGAATATCAAGGTGACGGTACCGGCCACTATCAATATGAGTGCCAGGTCTTTTACGAGTGCGGGAAGTTCGGCCATATCTTGTGATTTTTGAGTTTTCTTTATCCCTGCCGGCCCCACGGCCGACAGCGTGTCAATACCACTGCACCGAGCGGCTGTAACTGCTGCGCTTGTCGTACTTGAGCGCGTCGGTCAGCGTGGCGGCGTTGCAACGGAAGGAGAAGTTATAGCTTGTATAGGGTGCCAGCACCACGGAGCACGACATGTTGAAGCAGTGGAGGTCACGGCTCAGCGAGGCGGTGGTCATGGACATCCGGTGGCTGTCGAAGTCGTAGCCCGAGGAGAAGCTGATGTTCCATCCGTCACTGATGCGCACGTTGCCGCTGAAGTTGAGCGTCTGGGTGTAGGAGTAAGGATACACCATCTTGTCATAGTTGAAGGCACGGCTCTGGTCCTCACGCATGGTGATGCCATAGCCGATGCTGAGCGACCAGGGCAAGGAGAAGGTCATGTAGCCGTCCTCGTCGGTCTCGGCCATGCCGGCATTTTCCTTGCGGGCGCCATGCTGCGCCTGGCTGAGGGTCTTGTCCACATTGGCGTCGCGGTCGTCGTCCTCATCGTCATTCTGGCGCTTGGAGTCGGCCTTCTTGGAAGGCCGCTCCCCCCGCAACCACTTGAAGAAGTTGGCCACCTTGGTATTGTCGAGCGTGTAAGAGATGTTTTGCGACATGCCCTGGAAGCGTCCGAACTTGCCCTGGCTGTAGCGGGTGGTGTGCTCCGAGAGGCGGGGCCGTCCCTGCTCGTCGAGCTCATAGGCATAGGTGGAGAACACGGCCTGCATGTTGAAGGTGTAGCTCTTGGTGAGCTTCAGGCGGAGGCGCGTGCTCAGGTCGCTCCAGGGGCGCACCGTGGCTGCCATATTGTAGCTCATGGAGGCTCCCAGCTCGTCAATCAGGCTGATTTTCTTATAGCCGGTGGAGTCGCGGTCGGTGCGTATCTTCATCTCCACATTGTTGGACACGTCCATGTTGATAGTACCGGTCTTGCCCCGTCCGGGCATACCCATCACGCCATTGGCATAGGGAGAGTAGTCCACGAGGGTGACATTACCCTTGGCGTCGGTCTTCTGGTAGGTCTTGTAGTAACCATAGTGTGAGGCGCCGAAGTCGGGCGCGTAGCTGAAGCTCACCTGGGGCGTGAAGACGTGGCGGATGGCCACCACCTTGTCGCCGAAGAGCTTGCGCCAGGGCACGTAGAATCCGTAGAGCTTGGTGCTGGCCGATACGGCCATGCGCCAGTCATACAGGTTGTAGAATCCGTTTACCGTGTCGGCCACCTCACGCTGGCGCTCCACATCCCAGGAGCGTTCCACGCGGTTGGAATACATATAGTCGTTGAGACTGACCGAGGGGTTGATGTTGATATACTTCAGGAGGGTAAACTTGGCGCCGGCCTGCACGGAGTGCTTGATACCGTTTTTCCAGTCGCGCACCAGGCTGGAGTGCATCAGCTTGTCTTCCTTGGTGGAGATGCTGTTGCGCAGACTTCCGGTGTACTGCATATAGATGGTCTCATACCAGCGTTCCTTGCCCACCATATTCTTGCGGCGGAAGGGATTGAAGCGGCTGATGTTGGCCGTGAGGTCAGGCAAGGTCATCTCGATGGTGGAGTCGCGCATATTCTGGCTGATGTTCATCGAGGTGCTCAAGTCGAGCCCGATGCTGGAAAACTTGTTGGTCATGCTCACCGACGAGGTACGGGTGGTCTGGGTGTAGTTCTGCGGATTATACATGCTCGTCAGGTTGTTGCGCTCATAGCTGCTCGTGGCAAAGTTGACACGGGCCGAGAAGGTGCGGAAGGGATTGGCCTTGGGGTCCTGACGGTGGCTCCACTCTATCTTGAAACTGGTTTGCTTGGCATAGTCGGGCATGTTTTTCTCGCCGTTGATGGTGTTCTGGTAGCTGGCGTAGAAGCTGCCGCTGTATTTGTAGCGCCGGCGGTAGTTGCTGGCGGCCGAGAGTCCCCAGGAGCCTTTGGTATAGATTTCGCCGATGAGCTTGAGGTCCATCTTGTCGCTCAGGGCGAAGTAATAGCCGCCGTCGCGCAGATAGAAGCCACGCTCGGTCTCGTCGCCATAGGTAGGCATGATGAAACCGCTGGAATAACTCTTGCTGAAGGGGAAGAAGCCATAAGGGATGGCAAAGGGCAGCGGCACGTCGGCCACCACCAGATAGGCCGGCCCGAACACCACATTCTTGCCGGGGCGCATCTTGGCCCGGCTCAGGGCTATATAGAAGTCGGGGTGGCGCTGGTCGCAGGTGGTGTAACGGCCGTGCTGGAGAAAGATGTCGCCATTGGCGTCGCGCTTCGACAGCTCGCTGGTCATAAATCCGTCCTGCTGCTGGGTGTACACCTCGCTGATGAGTCCTTTCTTGGTCTTGAAGTTGAAGGCCATCGTGTCGCTCTCGTAGGTGTCGCTGCCCATCTTAAACACGGGCGTGCCCACGAGCTTTCCCAAAGAGTCCTGACGACCGGTGGCGTGAACGAGCGAACTGTCCAGGTGCATGTATATCTTGTCGCTGTTGAGGTCCATGTCCTGGTATTTCCCCTTTGCGTTGCCGTAGAGATAGGTCATGCCGGTCTGCGCGTCGTAGGTGAGCGAGTCTTCCGAGGAGTAATACACGGGCGAGTCGATGCCGTTCTTGCGCTTGCGGTTGGCCGAGTCAAGGGCCAGCGAGTCGTCGATGGCCTTGTTGTGGCGATAGATGGCCAGCTGGATGGAGTCCATCTGGGTCGTGTCAGGACCTGACACCTCTTTATTATAGATATGCTTCAGGGTATCAGCCGCCAGCGAGTCGGCCGGTACGGAATCTGCCCGCAGCGTGAGAGAATCGGCAGTCTCTCGCCCACCCTTTTCCACCTTGGAAAAGAGCGCACGGGGCACGTCCGCCAACACCATCAGGAAGGCGGAGAGCATCACGATAATCAATGATTTTTTTCTCACGGCTGCAAAATTACAGATAATTGGGCGAATACCGTTCGGCTTTCGATTATTTAACGTTTTCCGAGGCGCCTGCAAAATGGTGAATGTAAGCGGTCAAACCTTTTTTATCAAACCACTCCTACCCCTCCTTTGGAAAAGGAGGGGGATGCCGGAGCTTTTCCATATCCGGCTTTGACTTCTACTCCCATTCGACTGAACCATGGGCAAAAAAAGCCTGGTTTAGCCTGGTTTGTTGGCCACCTTTGAGCCAGTCACCAAGGTGAATGGTATCAGTCACCAAGGTGAATGGTGCCAGCCACCAAGGTGACTGGTACCAACCACCAAGGTGACTGGCTCTAATATAGGCTATTTTCAGGATTAATGTACCCCTTACGCCTACTTAACCGGCGCCATTCTCCGGGCTTCGGCAAGATAGGCCCCGGACTGACATTCAAGGACATCCGTCACCATACTCCATACCGAGGAAAAAAGCACAAGGAGGGCGTGTCAAAAAAAAGATGACACGCCCTCCTTGGATGGTAATACTTCTGTATACTGTCGCTCTCCGCTTAGTCTCTTCTGTTGCCAAAGATGCGGAGCAGATAGAGGAAGAGGTTGATGAAGTCGAGATAGAGTGTGAGCGAACCCAGCAGGGCCAGCTTCTGCATCGACTCGTCCGTGTCCTCGGCCTGCTGGAGCATCTCCTTGATTTTCTGCGAGTCGTAGGCGGTGAGGCCCACGAAGATGGCCACGCCCACATAGCTGATGATGAGGTCCAGCATGCCGTTGCCCCAGAAGATGTTGACAACCGAGGCGATAATCAAGCCTATCAGGGCCATCATGAGGATACGGCCCATCGTTGACAGGTCCTTCTTGGTGGTGTAGCCGATGAAGGCCATCGCGCCAAAGGTGCCGGCCGTGATGAAAAACACATTGGCTATGGAACTCATGGTATAGACCCTAAAAATAACCGACAGCGTGACGCCGTTAATCACCGAGTAGATCACAAAGAGCAGCGTGGCCGTGGTGAGCGACAGGCGGTTGATGGCGGCACTCACCGTCATCACCAGTGCCAGCTCGGCGATAAAGAGGCCCCAGAAGACGGCCTTGCTCGAGAAGAGGAACATCTGGATGACGGGACTGGAAGCCACGCCAAAGGCCGTGAAGCCCGTAACGACCAGGGCTAAGGTCATCCACACATATACTTTACGCATCAGCACCGGAAAGGCTGACGAAACGGACAGGTGGCGGTCGTCGGCCAGTCCGTCAAATTTAAAATTGTTATAATCCATTGTTTGCAATTTTGAATGTTTTGTTTTCTTGATAATTATTTTCCCGTTTTTATTTCTTCGTCGTCGAATTATTCATTCTTTTACGCTTCCACGGCTGGCAAAGTTAGCGTATATTTTCCATAGCACACAAATAGTTTTCATAAAAAAGGATAAAATAATTGTCTGACCAAGGAGTATTAACTAATTTTGTAGACTCGTAGACGAGGATTACCAAGAATTGGACAACGACAAAAGAAGAATAAAAAACATGACCCACCCAAAACACCCCATCCGCCAGGCACGCCCTGACGAGGCCTCCGTTGTGGCCAGTCTCATCATGGAAGCCATGCGCGAGGAGTGCTGCGCCTACTATTATGGTGAAGGACACACGGCCCAGGAGTTTCACGACATGATGACCTGCCTGGTAGGCCGAAAGGACACGCAATACAGCTACCTGAACACGCTCTGCGCCACGGACGACGACGACCGCATTGTGGGCATCGCGGTGAGCTATGACGGCGGGCGCCTGAAGGAACTGCGCCAGGCCTTTATAAAAGAGGTAAGGATACGGTTCGGGCACGACTTCAGCCAGATGCCTGAGGAGACGCAGGCCGGCGAGCTATATATCGACTCGATGGCCGTGGCCCGCGAGCGGCGCGGACAGGGAGTAGGACACCGGCTCTTCCAGGCCGTGGAAAGCCGCGCGCGCCACCTCCACATCGACACGGTGGGACTGCTTGTAGACCGGGAGAACCCTGCCGCCGAACGCCTCTACCGCAGCATCGGCTACCGCCACGTGGACGACAAGGACTGGGGCGGCCACCTGCTGAAACACATGCAGAAAGAAGTAAAATGACATATTGACCATGAAAAAAAACATCATGTGCTACCTGCTATGCTTGCTCATAGCCTTGCCGTCACTGGCACAGACGGCACTCACCCACCCCTGGCAAGGCAAACGTGTGGCCTACTTCGGCGACTCTATCACTGACCCGAGAAACAAGGCTTCCAAAAAGAAGTACTGGACTTACCTCCAGGAGTGGCTCTCCATCACACCTTATGTATATGCCGTGAGCGGCAGACGTTGGGACGACATCACCCGACAGGCCGAACTGCTCAAGAAGCAGCACGGAGATGACTTCGACGCCATCCTGATACTCATGGGCACCAACGACTACAACGCCGGCACGCCCATCGGACAGTGGTATGAGGAGAAGGAGGAGCAGGTCATGGCCGGCATCCATGAGCCCAAGCACCTCGTGGACCGCAAGCGGCAGTATCTCTCCATGGACAAGACCACTTACCGCGGACGCATCAATATCGCCCTGAGCACCCTGAAGCGCATGTTTCCCACCAAGCAAATCGTGCTGTTGACTCCCCTGCACCGCGCGGGATTCTATGCCAACGACAAAAACTGGCAGCCCACCGAGGACTACACCAACCTGGCCGGACTGT
>CALGHW010000055.1 GCA_937916075.1 uncultured Prevotella sp. | reverse complement strand
CTTCTAAGGTCACTTCAGGATATATCAAGCTATAAGTCTCGCCGTCGGGAAACTGGTTGCCCCACTCGTCGGTATAGTCCTCCCAACTGATATGTACCTTCTTTTCGTCAAACTGCGGTTTGAAAGGTTCCGTGGCCTTCGACATGGCCACCCAACCAAACGACTGCACCACGACATCATTCTCATCAGTAATCATGAGAATATAGCCATTGCCATAGTCATTGGCCCGGTAACGTGTCTGCCGCTTGCCGTGGCCGTAACCTAAATGACACTGTTGGCACGACTGCCGGATATAAAGGGGGCCAAGGCCCTTGAAAGGCTCCATCTTCTCGCTGAAGGCATTATCGAAGAAATATTCTCCCAAGGCGAAAGCCTGCGAGAGTCCGGCCTGGTCTACCGCCGGGGCGGGCTGGGTATAGGCTGATGAAGACTGGTCGAACACGGTGCCCAGCTGTCCGCCGGTATAGTAATCCTCAGGGTAATCCTTATTGGCCAAACCGCCACCGATATCGATGATATCATCCACTGTCGCTCCACTGTTGTTGTCGCTACATGCGGCCAAAAGCATCATCGGCAATGCCAACAGGCCTAATTTAATCTTACGATGTCTCATTGATTCTGTATTTGTTTATTTTTGAGGTGCAAAATTACATATTTTACAACTAAAAATAAGCATGCCACATCACATATACCTATTTTTAGGTATCCACACACAGCCTTTTCCACGAGTCATACCCATTAATTTCCTCGCCATACACAAGTAAAAGAAATATGCCAAAGACTCACAAGAAGCCTTTGGCACATTTTAATATAAAACAGGTGTCCGCTGGAGACTTAGATAGACTCCACGAAGAAGATGATGTTGTCGCGCTGTGTCTTGGTCAGCTTGCGGAACTGCTCGATAGAGTAGCGGGCGTCACTCTTGGCATTTCCGTGCCACATGATGGCCTCCATCGTGCTGCGGGCGCGGCAGTCGTGCAAACGGTCCTCGGCACCTGTGCAGAGCTTGCTCAGGCCACGGCCCCACAACGGAGTGGTGCGACACCAGCCGGTACGGATATCGTTCTCCATAAACAGGCGGTGCTGAACGAAGTCAGAGTAAGGCCAGATGGTCTGGTGAGGATAGCGGGGCACATCGCTGTTGCCCAACACATGGTTGGGATCCTGGATGTTGTCGTCGCCCGTGGTCCATGATGGACGGTGACACTCGGCACAGCCAATCTGCGTGAAGAGCTTCTTGCCCTCCTCATAACGCTCGGTACCCACGTTACGGGCGGCCGGAACGGCCAGACCACGGTGCCAGATCATGAAGTTCTTATACTGATCCTGCGTCATTTCGGCATCAAGGTTCTTGC
>CALGHW010000054.1 GCA_937916075.1 uncultured Prevotella sp. | reverse complement strand
CGGTGAGGTGGAACAGACATTAAACAGTAAGGACCGTCGCACACAGGCCAGCCGCTGTATGGACTGCGGCGTGCCTTTCTGCCACTGGGCTTGTCCCTTGGGCAACAAGCCGCCAGAGTGGAATGACGCCCTGTATAAGGGCGACTATGAGCTGGCTTATCGTCTGCTCAACGCCACCAACGACTTCCCGGAGTTCACCGGACGTATCTGCCCGGCACTTTGCGAGAAGGCCTGTGTGCTCAACTTGATAGAGCATGAGCCCACCACCAACCGTGAGGATGAGGCGGCCATCACCGAGATGGCTTTCCAGGAGAACTATGTGCGTATCGAGCAACCGGAGCGCAACGGCAAGAAGGTGGCTGTCATCGGGGCCGGTCCTGCCGGACTCGTGGCTGCCAACCGCCTGAACCTGAAAGGCTATACCGTGACCGTGTTTGAGAAGAACGAGAACGCTGGCGGCTTGCTTCGTTATGGCATCCCCAACTTCAAGCTCAACAAGGCCATCATCGACCGCCGACTGAAGGTGCTTGAGGCCGAAGGCATCACCTTCAAATATGGTGAGGTTGTCAATGTCGAGAAGTTGCCCGAGGGCTTTGACGCCTACGTGGTATGTACCGGCACACCGACCGCCCGCGACCTGAAGATTCCTGGACGTGAGCTGAAGGGCGTTTACTTCGCCTTGGAGATGCTCTCGCAGCAGAACAGGGTGCTGGCCGGCATGGAGTTTAAGAAAGACGAGCTGGTCAATGCCAAGGGCAAGGACGTGCTGGTTATCGGTGGTGGCGATACAGGTAGCGACTGTATCGGTACAGCCCACCGTCAGGGCTGCAAGAGTGTCACCCAGATAGAGATTATGCCCAAACCGCCTGTGGGACCGGATGATCCGAAGAATCCCTGGCCGGGCTACCCCCGTACGCTCAAGACTACATCGAGCCATGAGGAGGGTTGTATCCGTCGGTGGAACATCAACTCTCTGGAGTTCTTGGGTAAGGACGGCAAACTGACGGGCGTGAAGGTACAGGAGATAACCTGGAAGCCTAATCCCGAAGGCGGACGCCCGCTGATGGAGCCGGTAGGCAAGCCCGAGGTCATCAAGGCCGAGATGGTGTTGCTGGCCATGGGATTCCTCAAACCCGAACAGCCTAAGGTGGCCGACAATGTGTTCTTTGCCGGTGATGCCAAAAATGGAGCTTCACTGGTGGTAAGGGCCATGGCCAGCGGACGAGATGCCGCAGAGGCTGTAGACAAGTATCTGGCGAAATAATCACGAACACTACGGTTGAAGATAAAAATATAAAGATATTTCATATTCATTCAAGGCGTCCTTTGGAGTCTTGAAAACGAATGAAACGAGAAAGTTGCCTGATTACGAAGAGAAAATTGTCAAGTTTCTCCCAGAAATCAGGCAACTTTCTCTTCGTAATCAGGCAACTTTATTTTCCAAGTATAAGCGAGTGTAATAAAAATTGTTATGCCTGTTGCCTGGCAATCGCGCTTTTAGGCTGGTCTGGTCGACAGGATTCCGATGAGCGGAAAGGCAAAATGAGTGGCAGTCATTTTGCCTTTCCGCTTATTTGTATTACCTTTGCGTAGTTAAATCTATTAAGCAATGAAGAAAATCATGTTTCTGATGGTTGCCCTCTTCCTGGGATGGGGAGTCAAGGCAACCGCCCAGTCCGTACAGGATGCACCCCTGTATGGTAAGATTATCAATGTGATTGGCGACAGTTATGTCAAGAACCACCGGCGACCCTATCAGGAAGCTTGGCATGCCTTAGTGGCCGACAAGTACCACATGACCTACCGCAACTATGGCCGTAACGGACGTTGTCTGGTCTTCGACCGTACGGCGGAGAAATGGGGCACCCCCATGCTCGACTATTTCCGCGAGATGAACGACACTGCCGACTATGTGCTGGTCATCGGCGGTCACAACGACGCCGAGTATATCCGTAACGGCAAGGGCACACTGGCCCAGTTTGAGACCGGACTGGACAGTCTTTGCCGAGGACTGATACAGAAATATCCTTCCGCCAAACTGGCTTTCGTCACTCCCTGGCGTGTGCCGCGTGACTGTTTTGCGGATGTGGTGGCCACGATGGTCAAGGTGTGTGCCCGCTATTCCATACCCGTGTTTAATTCGGCCGAGCGTTCGGGCGTCTATGTTTGGGACCCCCAGTTCCGTAAATTATATTTCCAGGGCCCCAACGACACGGCCCATCTCAATGCCGCCGGTCATCGTCTTTTTATGCGCAAGGGCGAGACATTCCTTTTGGGACTGTGACGGTAGCTACCGTCATCCGTAAGGGTGTACAGAACATTAATAATATATAAAAATAGGTGTCTTTTTACCCTCTTACAGATTTAGATAGCTATCTTTGCATATAAAATGGGACATCTGTGGCTGAGCCGTAAGGTTGTCTCTTCCATTTTTACATGCGACTAATTTTAAACAATATAATAATTTTAAATGCAAAAGAAGAATCTTTTTTTCCTGTCAGCAGCATCCATCCTGTTTCTGACATCATGCTCTTCCAAGTTGGGAGCACTTTCTGCAGACAACTTCAATGTTGTTCCTAATCCGTTGGAGACACAGGCAGGTCAGGTGCCCGCCACTATCAACGGAATGTTCCCCGAGAAGTATATGAAGAAGAAGGCCGTAGTGACCGTGACTCCCGAGCTCCGTTATGCCGACGGCAAGGTTGCCAGAGGCAACAGCGCCACATTCCAGGGTGAGAAGGTGGAAGGCAATGACCAGACCATCTCTTATCTCACTGGTGGACACTATACGATGAAGACCAACTTCAAGTATGTGCCTGAGATGCAGAAGAGCGAGCTCTACCTTACATTCGACGCCAAGGTAGGCAAGAAGAGCAAGAGCGTGCCCGCCGTGAAGGTGGCCGACGGCGTGGTGGCTACATCAGAGCTGGCCGGCCGCACCGTGCAGAGTGCCCAGGCTTGTATCGCTCCAGACGCTTTCCAGCGTGTGACAGAGCAGAAGCAGGAAGCCAACATCAAGTTCCTCATCCAGCAGGCCAATCTGCGCAAGAGCGAGTTGAAGAACAACTCGGTGAAGGAGTTTGTTGACCTGTTGAAGCGTATCAGCGCTGACAAGGAAGGACTCAACTTGAGCAATGTGGAGGTTTCCTCATACGCCTCTCCCGACGGTGGTGAGAAGCTCAACGACAAGTTGGCCAGCCAGCGTAAGCAGAACACCCAGAAGTATGTGGGCCAGCAGTTGAAGCAGGCCAAGATCAGCGATGCCGAGGTGGACGCCAAGTACACCGCCCAGGACTGGGAAGGCTTCCAGGAGCTGGTCAAGGCTTCCGATATCCAGGACAAGGATGTCATCCTGCGTGTGCTCTCTATGTATAAGGATCCTGAGGAGCGCGAGCAGCAAATCAAGAACCTCAGCACCGCTTTCCGTGAGCTGGCCGACGGTATCCTGCCCCAGTTGCGTCGTTCTCGCCTGACTATCAACTATGAGGTGATAGGCCGTGACGATGATCAGATTAACGCACAGTTGCAGAAAGACCCGAAAGAACTCAGCGTGGAAGAGTTGCTTTATGCTGCTACCTTGACAGACGATGCCAATGCGCAGGAGAACATCTACAAGACCACGACAGAGGTTTACCCCAATGACGCGCGTGCCTATAACAATATCGCCACCATTGAATATGCCAAGGGCAACTATGACGTGGCCAAGCAGTATGCCCAGAAGGCTCTGGCTGTCAACGCTTCTAACGGTGAGGCTAACGCCAACCTCGGCTTGATAGCCCTGAAGCAGGGTGACGTGAAGGCCGCAGAGAACTATATCGCCAAGGCCGGCAACGCCAACGGCGTGAGCGAGGTGCTCGGCAATCTCCACCTGGCCCAGGGCAAGTATGCCCAGGCTGAGCAGGACTTTGGCAAGACTGTTTCCAACAGTGCCGCTCTGGCCCAGCTGCTGAACAAGAACTACCAGGCTGCCGCCCAGACCTTGAGCAATATCAAGAACGGCGATGCCACAACCGATTATCTGAAGGCTGTGCTCTATGCGCGTCAGGGCAATAACAGCGCTGCCGCCACTGCACTGAAGAGCGCCATCAGCAAGGACAGCTCGTATGCCAGCTATGCTGCCAACGACCTGGAGCTGTCAAAGGTGAGCAAGTAAGGACATGACGTCTTGACAATTGAAAAATAGACAATAACTGCAAGAGGAATGAGGAAAGAACGGAATGGCGGAGAATTAGTCTGCCGCATGAAGAAGCGAATGATACACCGGAAAAAGGATGGTTGGAAACCGCGAAACATGCAGAGGCTCTTTACGCTGATGGCCGTGCTTGCCTCGTTCCTCTTCTTGTATTCTTGTGGGCCCAAGAGCGGACATTTCCGCATAGAAGGCCGCTTCCGTCATCTCAATCAGGGTGAGTTCTATGTATACAGCCTGGACGGGGGAACCCGGGGGCTGGACACCATCAAGGTGAGCGACGGACGCTTCTCGTATGAAGTGCCTTTGGAAGACAAGGCCACCTTTATCCTCCTGTTCCCCAACTTCTCGGAACAGGCCATCTTCGGTGAGTCGGGAGCGACAGCCAAGATAGAGGGTGACGCCTCCCATCTGAAGGAGATGGAGATTACCGGAACAGACGACAACAAGGCATTCACCAAGTTTCGCATGAACGCCAACCGCTTGACACCGCCCGAGGTGGTCCGGTCGGCCGCCACATTCGTCAAGGAGAATCCCCAGTCGCCTGTCAGTCTTTATCTGGTACGTCGTTATTTCCTCCATACAGACCAGCCCGACTATCGTCAGGCTTCGGCGTTGCTTGCCATGATGCAACAGGCCGATCCGCAAAACGGAATGGTCATCACGCTGAAGAAACAGGTTGACCGCCTGACGGGTGCGGCCGTAGGGTCGTCGTTGCCGTCGTTCTCGGCGGTGGATGTCCGTGGTCAGCGTGTGGATAACCTTCAGCTCAAGGCCAAGGTAAACATCATCAACATCTGGGCTTCGTGGTCCAATGACAGCAGGAGCATCCAGCAGCGCATCCGGCAGTTGAAGCGCCAGTACGGGGCAGACATCGCCGTATTGGGCGTTTGCTTGGATGGCGGTGTGTCGGTATGCAAGCAGAGCCTTGACCGCGACTCCATCCAGTGGCCCAATGTGTGTGACGGCAAGATGTGGGACTCTCCCTTAGTGTCGCGCTTGGGTGTAGGGACAGTGCCCGACAACATTGTGGCCGACCGCAATGGAAAAGTCGTGGCCCGCAACCTCAATTCACAGCGTCTGGCCGAGAAGGTGGCGTCGATGTTGAAGTGATGCGTCTGGCTTGTCCATTCCCTTCTTTCCTGTTCACATCATCTCTATCTTATTCCTATTTAGAATTTTCCTCTATCCAAGACTATGCTTGTAAAGACATACTGTGCGGCTGTGACGGGCCTGGAGGCCACCATCGTCACTGTAGAGGTGAGCATGACCCGAGGTGTCATGTTCCACTTGACAGGCCTTCCCGACAATGCGGTCAGGGAAAGTCGCGACCGTATCGTCGCCGCCTTGCAAAACAACGGCTACAAGTTTCCCGTGGCCGACATCACCATCAATCTGGCTCCTGCCGACATCCGCAAGGAAGGCTCGGCTTACGACCTGCCATTGGCTGTGGCCATCCTGTCGGCCAACAACAAGGTGGGCTCCGAGTTGCTGGACCGCTATGTGATGATAGGTGAGTTGGGGCTTGACGGAAGGCTGCAGCCCGTGAAGGGGGCCTTGCCCATTGCCATCAAGGCCCGCGCGGAACATTACAAGGGACTGATTGTGCCCCGTCAGAATGTCCGTGAGGCGGCTGTGGTCAATAATCTGGAAGTCTACGGCATGGACAGCTTGATGGATGTCATCCATTTCTTCAATGGCACCAGCCATGTGGAGCCCACGGTGCTTGATACCCGTAAGATATTTTATGACCAGCAGAGCCACTTTGAGTTCGACTTTGCCGATGTACGTGGACAAGAGAGCGTGAAACGGGCCCTTGAAGTGGCCGCCGCCGGTGGTCATAACCTGATTATGATAGGTCCGCCGGGTAGCGGAAAGTCGATGATGGCCAAGCGGTTGCCGTCCATCCTGCCGCCCCTGTCGCTGAGCGAGAGCTTAGAGACCACCCAGATACACAGTGTGGCCGGCAAACTGAGCCGTGAGACGTCGCTGATTTCGCAGCGTCCCTTCCGCGCGCCCCATCACACCATCTCGCCGGTCGCCCTGGTGGGAGGCGGCAACAATCCCCAGCCGGGCGAGATATCCTTGGCCCACAATGGGGTCTTGTTTTGCGACGAGCTGCCCGAGTTCAACCGCAGTGTGCTGGAAGTGATGCGCCAGCCGCTTGAAGACCGCCGCATCACCATTTCCCGTTCCAAATACACGGTGGAATATCCCTGTTCGTTTATGTTTGTGGCCAGTATGAATCCCTGCCCCTGTGGCTATTATGGCGATCCCACTCATCATTGTGTCTGTTCGCCGGGACAGATACAGCGCTATATGAACAAGATATCCGGCCCCCTGATGGACCGGATTGACATTCAGTGTGAAATCACGCCAGTGCCGTTTGAGGAGATTTCCAAGGCGGCTCCGGGCGAGCCGAGCGAGCTGATACGCGAGCGCGTCATCCGTGCCCGTCATATCCAGGAAGACCGTTACCGGGAGGTGAAGGGCGTTCATTGCAACGCCCAGATGACCGAGCGCATGATTCACCAGTATGCCGAGCCCGACGCTGAAGGCATCGAGTTGCTCCGTGTGGCCATGCAGCGGCTGAGTCTCAGTGCCCGTGCCTATAACCGTATTCTGAAGGTGGCCCGTACCATTGCCGACCTCGACGGCAGCGAACATATCCAGACGGTCCACCTCGCCGAGGCCATCGGTTACCGGCAGCTCGACCGGGGCGACTGGGCTGAGCGAGGTGTATGAAGAAACATTTAGTGAATCCATCATGAAACCTTTTCGTCATATACAAGCCATCGCCTTTGATGCCGATGACACGCTGTGGGACTGTCAGTCTTATTTTGAGCGGGTGGAACGGGCCTACTGTCAGTTGTTGGCTCCTTGGGGTACGGCAGAGGAAATATCGGCCCGGCTGTTTGAGACCGAATCGGCCAATATGCCCCTGTTGGGCTATGGCTGTAAGGCTTTCACCCTGTCGCTGATAGAGAATGCCCTGAAAGTGAGCTGTGGAGCCGTGGAGCCGACTGTGATAAGGGAGATACAACAGTTGGGCTATTCACTGTTGAAACTTCCGGCAACACCTCTGCCTGAGGTGGTTACAACGTTATCCACACTTCGTGACGACTGTGGATATCTGTTGGCCGTATTCACCAAGGGCGAGTTGCTCGACCAGGAGAACAAGCTCTGCCGTTCGGGGTTGAGACCTTTTTTCGATCATGTGGAAATCGTGTCCGACAAGACTCCCAAGGCCTTCCGTGCTCTCTGTGACCACTTGGACATCCGTCCCTCGCAATTGCTGATGGTGGGCAACTCCTTCAAGAGTGACATTGCGCCGGCCTTGGCAGTCGGAGCTTCGGCGGTGCATATCCCGTTTCACGTCACTTGGCAGTTGGAGCACGCCGAGGAATTCAATCATGACCGATTGGTCCGAATCAGTCATTTCTCCCAGTTGCTCGACTGTGTGGGCGACAATGGGTAATAATGAAGTAAAAGTATATTCATAAAATGAAACAGATGATGAAGAAAATGAAAAAGAGCATGGCCGGCCAGGTGTTGTGGCTGTTCATGCTTGTGCTGGTGGTTGCGCAAGGGCTGTCAGCCTGCCGCTCAGACAGTCAGGACGCCCCGAACCCCGACCCCGTCCAGACGGTCAATCACCGTACGCTGTTGATGTATTTCCCCTGGTCGGGCGACAGCAGCCCGCTCACCACCTTCTTTTGGCAGAACATCCGCGACATGAAGCGGGCCTATCTGCAGAGTGGCGTCAAGGACGAGCAGGTCATCGTGTTTATCCAGACCGACGGCACAACGGGTTATTTGTTCAACCTGGCTGACTATCGTGGCTTTGCCAAAGACAGTCTGGCCACTTACACTCAATATACAGACCTCGCTCCCACCACGGTGGGCGGCATTGCCCGAATCTTGGGAGCCATGCGGGCCATGGCTCCGGCCGACAGCGGTTATGCGATGACCATTGGATGTCACGGAATGGGATGGATTCCTGTGACTCCGGCCAGTAGGCACCAGGCGGCCTCCGCATCGGCGGCAGGCTCGGCTCCCCATTGGGACAGCTATCAGCCAGGCGGTGCCGTCACCCGTTTCTTCGGCGGCACATCGGCCCGGTATCAGACAGATATCACGACACTGGCCGACGCCATTGCCAGCACGGGCATGCAGATGGACTATATCCTCTTTGACGACTGCTATATGTCGTCCGTGGAAGTGGCCTACGACCTCCGCCAGGTGGCCCGCTATGTCATCGCCTGTCCCACAGAGGTGATGAGCGACGGCATGCCCTATGCCGAGATAGGCAAAAGCCTGTTGGGCCGTCCTGACTATCAGGGCGTGGTCGACGGTTTCTTGCGTCACTATGAGGCTGCCAGCTATCCTTACGGCACCATCGGAGTCACTTGTTGCGCCGAACTGGACGGATTGGCCCGGTTGATGCGGGAAATCCACCAGCGCGACAGCGTGTGGACGGGCAACCGGTCGGCTCTTCAGCGTATGGACGGCTATACGCCCGTGCTGTTTTATGACCTGGGCGACTATGTGGACCACCTGTGCTCCGACAGCTTGTTGCGCCGGCAGTTTACGGCCCAGCTGGGCCGCGTCGTGCCCTACAAAGCGCATACGGCCAAATTCCCCACCGTCATGTCATCTTCTGATGCCGAGTATGTGGGCGACGGCCTTTATGTCGTGCCCATCCATACCTATAGTGGCATCACCACCTCGGAGCCCAGTGTGCACCAGTCGGCCAACCTCTATTACAGGAGCACGGCCTGGTATCAGGCCACTTGTCCTTGAGGTTGTGGCAGGATGTCTGTTCCAATCATGCAGCCAAAAGCTTCAAACGAAGACTTTGGCTGCATGACGACTAACTCAAACACGCAAGTTATATTTTTAACCATTTAATTATATTTTATGAAACAGTTTTATTCAAAGACGCTCTTGTGCCTTGCGGCATTGGTGATGTCTGTAAATGTTTTTGCACAAACATTTACGCAAGACGGTGTTACCTATAAGGGTGATTCCAGTAAAGGTACAGCTGAGGTAACGGCAGCCGACCGAACCTTGGGGGGGTAACGGTTCCCGCTACAGTAAGCTATGACGGAACGACGTATTCCGTAACATCTATCGGGGCTAACGCTTTCTATTCTTGCACTTCCCTCACTTCTGTATCTCTGCCCAATTCGCTTACCAGTATCGGGCACAATGCTTTTCAAGATTGCCGGGCTTTGGAGTCTATTTCCCTACCGGACAATGTTACTGTGACAGGAGCGGGTGTATTCTCCAACTGCACCTCCTTGAAATCAGTCAAGTTGCCGTCAAAGCTTTCTTACATTAACAATGGAGTTTTCGGTAGATGCTCTTCCCTTACTACTATTACCATCCCGGAAGGGGTAGGTTCTATAGGCTCTCAAGCTTTCTTTGGTTGTTCGGCTTTGCAGTCAATTGTAGTTCCTGCGTCAGTAGGTTCTATAGGCTATGAAGCTTTCATAAACTGCTACTCTCTTGAATCAGTAGAAATAAAGGGAGAAAAGGTAACGGACATTCAAAAAAACACCTTTTATGAAGACCGAAGCTTGAAAACCGTCATCCTGCCTACTTCGGTAAAAAGCATAGCGGAATATGCTTTTGATGGATGCACCGCACTCGAATCTGTGGAAGGCACCGACAATGTAACATCCATGAAGTATTTTGCCTTTAGAAACTGCAAGTCGCTGAAGACTGCCAACTTCCCTAATTTGAAAGTCTTTAACACCTCTGTATTCAACGGTTGTAGCATGCTTACCACCGTCGATATGTCGAGTGCTGTCAATATATATTCCGCTGCTTTTGGAAGTTGCTATTCTCTCTCGTCAATCACAATTCCTTCCACCGTCACTGTTATCAGTAGCGATGCGTTCAGCGGCTGCTACATGACAGCCGACAACATCCATAACCTCAGCAAATGTGACCCCAAGATAACGATAGCCGATGTGGAGCAGGAAGACGGACTGGTTATCAAAGACAATAAGGTTGTATTGTGCCGCCGTTGGGCCACCTCGGTCAAGATGCCCGACACAGTTACCAGGATAGAATCCTTTGCTATCTCTGAGTGTCCGAAGCTTACTTCAATCATCTTTTCCAACTCTCTCACTCGGATAAGCATGAACGAAATTACTGATTGCGAGTCGCTCCAGTCGGTAGACATCCCGGCGTCAGTCACTTCTATCGACAATGCTTTCCGTAATTGCCCTGCCCTCAAAGACGTGACCCTGCATGAAGGCTTGCAGACTATCATCAGCTCTTTTAATACTTGTACAATGATGGAGGAGCTTACCATTCCAAGCACAGTTACCAGCATGAGCTATGCTTTCAAAGGATTCAAGAATCTGAAAAAGCTGGTGCTTCTGTCAAAAGGCAGTCTGCCGGAAGTTGATTACTCTTTCGATGACAAAAACTACTCTGGTGCCACACTGTGGGTAGACGAGAGTCTGACAGAGACTTGCCGCACCACCACTCCTTGGTCAACTTTCGGCACCATCAAGGAACTGCCTTCCCACAGGAGCTTCACCATCACCGCTGCCGGCATGGCCACCAGTTGTGCCGACCGCGACATCACTCTTGCAGGCCGTGAAGACATTAAGGCATACATAGCATCAGGATTCAATCCGGCAACGGGCAAAGTGCTGTTGACCCGCGTTTGGGATATCCCTGCCGGCACAGGCTTTATTCTGAGAGCGGCAGAGGGCACCTACGAAGTGCCGACCACCAATACAAGTTATGTGTATGCCAACCTGCTCGTGGGCACACTGGCAGAGACAGAAGTGCCGGAAACAGACGGCACTTACAACAACTATATCTTGGGCAACGGCGACAACGGCGTTGGGTTCTATCCGTCGGCAGGCGGCAAGATACAGGCCAACAAATCATACCTGCATATCCCGGCCACGGCTGCCGTATCCTTGAAGTGTGTGCGTCTCAGCTTCGACGATGAGGACGGCTCAACCACAGGCTTCATCTCTGTAAGAGCCCTGACAGACCGTATGTATGGTAAATCTCCAGTTTACAACCTCGCAGGTCAGCGCAAGCAAGGCTTGTCGAAAGGCATGAACATTGTCGGTGGCAAGAAAATATGGATGAAATAAGTAAATCAACCCCTATGAAAAAGAAATATATTCAACCAGCAATAACCGTCCTTGAGATGGAGGTTACGGGTATGATTTGTCAGTCGGATTTTGATAACATGACCGATCATGTAGAAGACAAGCTGGAGGAGTTGCCTTCCTCTTCCGATAAGAAGTTTGACCCCTGGGAGTCGCTGTAAGGCCTTGCCCTTCATTTTATATAGCTCGAAGCCGATGAAGAATCGGTTTTCGGGCTTTTTTTCGGGCTTTCCACAAGAATGGTAAGTAGGTGCTCAAAATTAATTTATATGATTCTATGCGATTCATTTTGAGTACCTACTTATTATCTCTTGTTGATTTTTGAAATGACATTTCCGCTTTTAACTCGATGGCTGATTTCAGGTAACCAAAAGGGTTGCGTTAGCCCTGCGAATAGCCAACTTTAGAGCCAGTCACCTTGGTGGTTGGTACCAGTCACCTTGGTGGCTGGCACCATTCACCTTGGTGGCTGGTACCCGTCACCTTGGTGACTGGCTCTAAGATGGCCAACAAACCAGGCTAAACCAGGCTTTTCTTGGTCATGATTCAGGTGGAGCGTTATCAATCCGTTTGCTTGTCAGCATCCACTATCGTTTGGCATGCCATATTCACATACGCTTTTGCCGTGACCCGAAAAATGAATGATATTCATTTTGTCATGTCACTCATTTGCAGTAACTTTGCACGTTGCAAGAAAAATAATAAAAAATCAATATAAATGGAACAGAAACATTTTAAGCGCACAACCGTTACCGCAGCACTGCCATACGCCAATGGCGGTGTGCATATCGGTCACCTGGCCGGAGTATATGTGCCGGCCGACATCTATGTACGCTATCTGCGGCTGAAAAAGCAGGAGGTGGTCTTCATTGGCGGCAGCGACGAGCACGGCGTGCCAGTCACTATCCGGGCCAAGAAGGAAGGCATCACAGTACAGGAAGTGGTAGACCGCTACCACAACCTCATCAAGAAGAGCTTTGAGGAGTTCGGCATCTCGTTCGACATCTACAGCCGCACCACCTCGAAGATTCACCA